>JBOFIR010000280.1:0-10759 GCA_051650265.1 Cellulosilyticaceae bacterium | reverse complement strand
ATACTCATTTGCATATCGCCAAAGGTATACCACTGACTGAGGTCCTTTTTATATTCTCGCGACTTATAAATCATGCTCACATTTCCTTCAGGCATTACGATAGGTGATGGATTATTTACAAAAAAGTTATCAAAACAATCTGGTCTTGTGCTGAGTATTGGTGCATCAAAGCGTTCCCACGGCCCATACACACTATCCGCAATAGCAAGTCCTATTCTCTGATTGGCACATGCTAAGATATGTAGATGACTGCCAATCCCAAATTGATCCCCTTCTTGTGGTTCTCTAAAAGGATGGGTTGTCCCCATATAATACAGTAAGTATTTATCTTGGTGCTTCATAATCATAGGGTTATGTGTTGTACGTCCATCCCAATACTGTGGTCCTCTACGATCTAAAACAACCTCTTCAAATACATAAGGCCCTTCCGGTGTATCAGATACTGCCCGTACGATCTCTGATCCAAAAAGCCAACCTGGATGCATCGGCAACTCCTTTGACCACCTCGATGCAAACATATGATACTTGTCATCTTCCCCTTTAACCACACTTCCACACCATACCCAATATCCTTCCATCTTAAAACCACCATCAAGCGGTGCTGGTAACATACTTTCCTTGAGATTCATTTCATCACTCCTTTTAATCATCTTACCATATCTATCTGAATAATCTATTAATTTCCGTAATTTATTTGCAAACAAAAAAGAGCAGTACTAAAAAGTACTGCCCCACTACTTTAACTTTTAAACTTTTTCAAATCGCTCAACATCCATTACAAAGACTGTTGCACCACCTACGATAACTTCATGAACATGCATGCTATTGATGCTGTATTCACCCATCTCACTAGATCCTACAGGATATGGGCAAACCTCTTTACGTTCATGGCTATATTTCTTAATGATCGCAATCGCCTTATCTACTTTAGCCTCTTGCGTACCGATCATAAATGTTGTATTTCCTTTAGTCAAGAATCCACCTTTTGTGGCAAGCCTTGTACTAAAAAATCCACCCTTAGTAAGTTCTTTCGCTACGATACTTTCATCTTCCTTGGATACAATTGCAATAATAAGCTTCATAGTTTACCCCTCCTTACTTGTTAATTCTATTATAACTTGTACAAGAGGTAAATTCCATATTTTATTATATAATTATATATATTTTAGAATAATCCTATAAACCCTGCAGCTAATACAATCACTGCAAAAATCATACGGTAGATTGCAAAGATTTTCATTGGCTTTTTCTTGAGATAATCAATGAATTTTCTAATCACCACAAGTGCCACTACAAACGACGTGAGGAAACCTACGATAAGCGCAATCCACTCTGGTCCACCAAGTGTGCCAAATCCCCCTATTTTGAGAATCTTAAGGAAACTCATCCCCACCATAACTGGAATAGCAAGGAAGAATGAAAACTCAGCTGCTGCAACTGTTGATAAACCACCTATCCATCCACCGATGATTGTAGATGCAGAACGTGACATTCCTGGAATAATCGCAAGACATTGGAAAAGACCAACTACAATCGCTTGTTTTGTAGTCACTTTAAGCTCTGATCCACCTACAGCGCGTGTTCTAAACTTCTTCTCTGCATAAATCATCCAAACACCACCAAGGAAAAGTGTGATGGCAACAGATACTGGTGTAAAGAGATACTGCTCAGCTAAATCATCAAATAAAATACCAAATACACCACCTGGAATACATGCAATGACAATCATCAGCCAGAACTTAAATCCTGATGCTTCATATCCCACTTTCTTCGGGAAGAAGTTGATAAGTGTTTCTTTGATCTTCGACCAGTAAAGAACGATTACCGCAAGAATCGCTCCTAATTGGATCACATACGTATACATTTCCACATAGTGTGGCACTGGACTTTCAAATCCAATGATATTTTGGAAAATAACTAAATGCCCTGTTGATGAAACAGGTAAAAACTCTGTAATCCCTTCTACTACACCGAGTAATAAGGATTGTAGTATTAAAATAATTGTTTCCACTTCAAAACCTCTCTTTCCTAATCTCATTCTCTATTATTAGATCTGACCATTTTACCCTAAATATTTGTTATACCATCATTCCGCTTATACATTCGTTTTATGCTTTTTTATAATCACTTACTCAAGCATCCTCTATACGATGTGAGAATCATTTCATATTTATTTCAATAGG
Organism: Cellulosilyticaceae bacterium; assembly: GCA_051650265.1. GTDB lineage: Bacteria > Bacillota > Clostridia > Lachnospirales > Cellulosilyticaceae > JBOFEH01. Next base: position 8,576 of record JBOFIR010000280.1, on the reverse strand, counting down.
GTCACAAATTATTGTAGGGGGTTGTCAGAAAAAAAGCAATACACCATCTCTTAGCATCCCCTCAAAATTTCCTGGTTATTCAATGGCCTCATGCCCACAAGTCCTAGTATACTTGCCTTTTATGTTTTTTTCCTTAATATAGCGTGACATCATCCTTACACTTTTGTCACCTAAAAAAGGAAGACAATCTACTTAAGATTGTCTTCCTTTTCACTCCCATACTACAAGATGTGGTGTATTATCAAGCATAGAAACATAATGTACTATCGCCATATAATCTTTCCCCTCATCACCTAGTAACTTTGCTTTATAAAGCGCCTTACGATCTTCTTCATCTGCAAATCCCCATTTCTTAATCCTAATGGTAAGACTTTTGTAAGGCTGCTCTAAAATATTATGAGGCACCCTTGCTACACCACCCTCATTGTCAAAATGGTAATCAAACAATGGGTCATATCGCACCATAAATGGTGTATAAATCAAATGTGTCTGCCACATGTTATCCTCTCTGTAATGCTTCATATCCCACATGCAATAACTTCGGAAATTATATACCCATACTTCTTCTTCCCTTATCATATACGGGAGATACTGACCTCCTTCCTCTTCAAATTGCTCATCACCATCTAAGAATAGCATCCATTCCGGCTTTGTCTTAATTGTTTGCTCCCATTGAAAGATCCTTCTACTTCTTTCGTCTTGTAGCTCTCTAGGGATAAAATTCACTTCATAAGGTATCCCCTTAAAATATTTCTTTACAACCTCAAGACTCGCTTCATCTTCTATCAATACTACTGCAAAATCCAGGTATTCCTTAAGCTCATTCATTGTCTTTCCTATATATTTTTCATCTTGTTGCCTAATCATCATGGATAAAGTTAGTTTCTTTGGCTGCACTTCTCTCAGTTGCCACTTTTGATAATATCTATCAAAAGCCTCAAGATCTGTATACTCAAACACTGGAAATACTGGATAATAAACATCACATAATGTAGTGCCTCCCTCATGAATGTGCAATCTTTCTGTAAGGCTACATTCATCTAAAGGATAGACTTTGGGTCTCCCAAATAGATGCCCAATCTCAACCCCAACTTTCACACACCCCATCTCTAATGCTATCAGGTGTTTAAGAAGCTTAGGGTGACACAGCATATGTGCATCTATGAAAAAAAGGTAGTCATTTTTCGTACTTAAGAAAAAAGGAACAATTTCTTCTTTTTCTGTCGCCCAGAAATAGCTCACTTTTAATCCATCACAATCTAGTGTTTCTATTTGCTTTAAAAATCGTTCAAATAACCACGACTCTACGTTTTTTAGACTACTGATCAATACGGTTTTCATAGCATTTCCCCTTACATCCCTTGTTTTTTATAAATCACCATATAACTTGCCTTTGCATCTTTGCTCTCTTGCTTGAAATCCATGCGCCTTGTAATAAATTTTAGCCTAGGTACCTGTGTTACTTTTTGACTCGCCAAATCAACTTGCACGACATTATAACACTTCTCAGAGGTTCCCTCTATTAGTTCTGGTAATAGTCTAACTACTGTAAATGGCATAATTTCATCTTCCTCTAATATAAGTAACCAATTACGCCTTACCTTGTTATAGAGTACAGATAAATCTTGTAATTTTGCATCATTTTTAATAAAGATAATTTCTACTGACATCCGCCTTATTTTCTCAAGTCCTTCTTGAAGTCTCTCTCGATCTTCTTCCCTAACAAATATATAAGTACAATATGTAGCTGCATTAAGATTTTTGATACCGTCTAGGATCTCAGGAGTAAATTCTCTCATGCGATAGCATCCTATAATACACGGTTTGACACACTCTTTACGCGTAACCTCATAAATATTACTCACATCCACATGTCCGTATTGATTGGAAGGGTATTCAAAATATGTCATCTGACAACTCATATACTTCTCTAATAATTCCTGAGCTTTCCATAGCTTCCCTACTTCTCGATATGCCAAAGAAGCAATAAGGTACAGATCCCTAAAATAAGGCAGTGTCTGCTCTACTTCTTCATACAAGGTAATCATTTTTCCATATTCACCTGCATTAAAATAAGTATTCATCCAATGCAAAATTAAATAGGCATAATAGATGACTTTATTATCCTTTTGTTCTGTCTTTTCATAAGAACGTTTGTAGCAGGCTATTGCTTCATTAAGATTCTTTAGCCTTGTATATTCATTCCCCAATGCATAGTAGTAATAGCCATCTCTTTCACTCTCTGGGTAGGCCATTAATAACTCTAAATTTCTTTTGCTTTTTTCATCTTGTGAGACAACATTCCCGTCATACCCGTAATGCATGATTGTAATATCCTTTGCCACAATGCTCTCTACCCCATGCGCCGCTGCAATGGTCTTTACTACCTGTTCATGCATCTTTCCTTCAAATCGATGTCTAGGATCGTTTCTAAAAATTCTTAGCACGACAGCTGTAACATCTGATTGTCCTGTAATCACATTAATTAACCTACAATGAAAGGCTTGCTCTTTTGGATTACTTTCCAAAAGTTCTTTCAATGCTTTTCCTTGATCTATAGGTAACTCTTCATCACAGTCCAATACAAGAATCCACTCCTTTGTAGCATATTGCAAAGAAGTATTACGTGCTTTTGAAAAGTCATTTTCCCAAGGTTCTTCAATAAGCTTAGCACCATATTGCTCAGCGATTTTCATTGTAAGATCTGTCGATCCTGTATCTACTAAAATAATTTCATCTGCAATTCCCTTAATACTTTCCAGACATCTTTTGATGTTTTTTTCTTCATTCTTTGCAATAAGACAAACACTTAATGTACTCATAGAGGTTTCTCCCTTCCACCTTTTAGTACATCCTATGTTCACTTCTCTTCAATATTGCACATTTTTATAACAACTTCCAATTCTCTTCGGCATAGAATGTAGAGATATAGTCTCTATAAAAAGAGAGGTGTTTATGATGAGTTTTAATCCTAACTCAGGACAAAATGACTGTGGTTGCTGCCAACAACCACAAAGTACGACTTGTTTTCCAAAACCAACTACCGGTTGTTGTGGTACAGCAGGTATTTGGGAAACATTAACTGCACTTCAAAGAACCATCAACCATACAAATATCCCAGGTTTTAGTGTCCCTGTAGAAATTACTACAGTAACAGGTCAGTTCTATAGTATCCCTTTCGGTACCGGAACAGCTACTACTGTAACGGTTTGTGATGGTGTTCTAACCTATGATACACTGACCATCTCTTTATGTGATATCTCAAAACTTGTTATCCAAACAAGTACCATTAATAATCCCGAATTTATCAATCTTTTATCACGTATACTGACTGACGTTACGACTGACTGTGAACGTAACCGCCCATGCAAAAACACCTATTATGACAGCTATTATGGCCGTCAAGATTATACTAATGAGTGCGTCGATTCTTGTACTGAATGTGCACAAGGTATTCAAGACACAATTAATTGCGGTCAAAATCCTATCACAGAAATCAGCTACAATGGATCCGTTCAAGAAATTATTGCTCCTTCTGTACTAACTGGTGTTTCCACAACACCTGTAGTCAATGGTCTTACCACAACTACCAGTCAAAACAAATTCCTTACAAATGCTACACTGACTACAACTAATACTACAGTTGTAGGGAGTATCACCACCACACCTACACCCGTTGTCAACGGGCTTCTTTCTACGCCTGTAAGTGCGCTTACTAGCATTACTTCTGCTACTGTATCTGCTAGTGCACCTTTGACTGTTACACCTGTAAGCATCGTCAACAGCTTATCTACTACTACACCTGCTAGTGGTGTTCTCACTGATCTAAGAACCGTTGGAGGTACAGCGGTGACCTATGTCACACCTACTACACTCTCTATCCCATCTATCACGGGAAGTTCTAGTGCTGCTATTAATACCCTTACTACGACTGCTGCTACTGCTGTAAGTTCTCTTACAACAACACCTCTTACAGTTATAACTGCACTCACCACCACCCCTTCTACATTCGTAAGTAGTGTGACCGCAACAAATACAACAGTTATTACTTCCTTCACGACTGTTGCTGCTACTGCTGTTGGTAGTATCACGCCTACCTTAACAAGTATTGTAGGTAATGTAACGCCAACAACTGCGCCATTTGTTACAACCATTACTGCCCCACTTACAAGCGTTGTTCTTTCACTTACTACCACTGGTGGTAATGCCCTTACTACAGTAACAGCTACTACAATCTTGGCAGGCACACTACTGACTGAAACAACTGCTACAATTGCTAATCTCACTGCAGCTGCTACAACTACAGTTCTTACAGGATTCCCTGCACTAACAACTGCTACAAGTGTCATCTCTGGTGTAGATGCAGTTTATCCAGTTCCTTTAACAGCAGTACGTGTTCCAATCATTGAAAATTTCCCAACAGGAAAATTACAAATTGCTATTCCTGCTGGATTCCTTGGCAATGGTATCCCAACGGCTGCTACAGTACTTGATGTTACTATTAGTGGCACACCTGTTACCATTGCAAGCTATGTTGCTGGCTTTATCCCAACAACAAATCTTAATATCCTGGGTGGTTTCACATCTAGCCCTAGGATCACAAACAGCGTGATCACATCTCTTGGGGCTCCTAGTAGCGTACCTGCATTCACGTCACTCACGACGACTCCTGTGGGTGTTGTTACATCAGCCACCATCTCTGCTACACCTATCGTAACAGGTATTACAGCTAATTTAGCATCTGTTATCACAAGCGCTATATCAACTAGTGGTAATGCTGTATCAACAATCAGCGCCGCCACTTCACCAGCTATAATCAGTCTCACAACTGTCCCAGTTCAAGCAGTTACAACGATTACCTCTGCTACAATTTCAGCACTTACCAATGTGACCTCAACTACCGCAGCTGTTGTTGGCACCTTAACTGCTGCTACACTTCCAGCGCTTACCAACGTTGTTCCAACCACAGCTTCTGCGCTATCTAATGTTATCCCAACTACCATTTCTTCTGTAGGTACTATTGCGGTTACAACAACACCTGTCATCACTTCTCTTACTTCTATTCCAACCACTGTTGTTACTAATGTAGCTTCTACAACAGGTTCATTCTTGAAAAATGTTACACTAACGACAGTTAGTGGCAGCCTCATCTCTAGCAGTACTTCATCTTCCATCAACAGTGTTGCTACACCTACTGTAGTAACTGCTCTTAGTGGCTTAACAACAGCAGCTACTACCATCAATAGTTTTGCTGGCACCTCTACTGCTACAATTAGCAATATCACTGCTACTACCAACAGTTCTGTGGTTGCCTCTAGCTCACTTACTACAACTGGCGTTAATGCTTTAACTGGCATTACTATTGCACCTACTACAGTTAGTGTTGTTCAATCACTCAATACTTCAACACTTAGCGTATTAGCTCCTGCTTCTGAGCCAATCAATGGCTTTGTAAGCACTGCTGGCAATGGTATTGTTGTTGTGACTAATGACAATGGCGACTTTACTGTTTACTCAACATGTGAAATTACTACCTTAAATGGTTGATTTATGAGAGCATAAAAAATGCGGACCCTTATAAGAGTCCGCATTTTTTATGCCTTAATAATTTCAATATGTCCAAAGATTGGAAGTGGTTTTGCTTCACCTCTAAAGGCATTGAGCATGCCAATAATCTTAAATACTAAAAGAATAATATTGCCTACTGCCGCTGCGATCCACCCTAGTATAGGAATGATTGCCATTGCATTCACAATCACACCTGCAAGGAATAGTAGTACGCCTTGATTTGTATGGTATCTTGCATAAGGTGAGTCTTTTGCCACAATCAGTGGTACTAAGAACAGAATGCCAAGGTATGCTAAGATCGCATATACCTTATTTTGTGTGATATCTTGTTCACTAAATACTCTAATTTCATCCATGTGTCTAACCCCGATTTCTTTATATAAGGTTTTAGAACGCTTATAATGCTAAGAACTTTTCAAAACGCTCTTGTACTTTTTCTTCGCCAAGAATCTTCATGATAGTGAAAAGATCTGGTGTATTACTTCTATGAGTTACTGCAGCTCTCACTGCACCTGCTACATCAGAAATCATCCCTTTATAGCTTTCTGGATTTGCTTTGTACTCTTTTCTGTTTGCACAGTACCCGATCTCAAGACCAAAGTTCTTGAGTGTTTCAAACCACTCTTCTTGACCAGCTTCATTATGATTGTATACTTCTTTGTAAGCTTTTACGATTTCTTTTGCTGCTGCTAAATCAACTGTTTTTGGAAGCTCTACTTGCTCTGCCTTCTCTTCATCGAAGAGTTCATCAAATACATAGTAGATTTTCTCTTTTACTTCTGACCATTTTGCGAAGTCTTTTCTTGGTTTTGGACCTTCTTTATCAATGCTGAAGAATGCTTTTGCTACTGCTTCATTTGCACGCATAAGCTCATACATCTGTACGTCATGTACTTTTGCCCATGCTGTGTAAAGTTCATATACTTTTTCGCCTGGCATTCTTGCAATCACATCTTTACTCACATCATTAAGTTTTATGATATCGAATAAAGCACCACTCTTACTCATTTTATCAAGTGCTACAGGGAACTCATGGTAGTCTACTGTAGGATTCGCCATACGCCACTCTTCAAAGTTAGAGTTGATGATTCCAAGGAGGTATTCTACTACTGACTCTACTGGATAACCCTCTTCATCATAGTATGTCACAGCACTTTCTGCATCTTTACGTTTTGAAAGTTTACGTTTTGAACCACCATCCATCTTCATGATCGTTGGGATATGACCATACTCAGGACGCTCAAGACCTAATACTTCAAATAATTGAACATGAATTGGAAGTGAAGATAACCATTCTTCACCACGTGTCACATGTGTTGTTCCCATAAGGGCATCATCAACTGCATGTGCAAAGTGGTATGTTGGCAGACCGTCACCTTTTACGATAACGATATCTTGGTTGTTCTCTGGGAATGATGTCTCCCCTTTGATCAAGTCAACGAACTCTACTCTTCTGTCTGGTTGCCCTGGTGACTTGAGACGAAGAATATACTGCTCACCCGCTTCGATCTTAGCGATTGCTTCTTCTGCTGAAAGGTTACGATAGGTTGCATATTCACCGTAGTAACCTGGTGTTACTTTCTCAGCTGTTTGTCTCTCACGAAGTTCATTTAGCTCCTCAGGTGTTGCAAAACATGGGTATGCAAAGCCTTTCTTGATAAGGTCTTTTGCAAATGCATTGTAAATTTCCGCGCGTTCACTTTGTCTATATGGGCCATACTCACCTTTTGATGAATCATCGCCAGTCATACCTTCTGTGAAATCCATACCGTACTTGTGCATTGTTTGGATTGTATCAGAGATCGCACCTTCTACTTCTCTTTTTTGGTCTGTATCTTCAATACGAAGGTAGAATACACCACCACTTTGTGTTGCAACGCGCTCAGCTACTAATGCAGCAAATACACCACCGATATGTTGGAACCCTGTTGGGCTTGGTGCATAACGTGTTACTTTTTCACCTTCTGCTAATGTTCTCTTTGTATATTGGTTAATATAATACTCAGGTGTCTTATCTACATTTGGGAAGATAAGGTCTGCTAATCTTTCTAAACTCATAGTTCAAATTCCTTTCTATATTAAGGTTGTCCTCTTTTTTTCTACACTCATTATACTCTTAGGACTCTTTATTGTAAACGATTGAATCTTTACAGATACAGGATCTCGTCGCAAAAAATTTATTTTATGTTTCTCCCAACCTTTATTCTCATTATTATAAGCAATCACCCCGAATAAAGCCATAGACCTTTCCTCTTAATTATCATATAATTTAAATAATAAAGATAATTAGAGGGGTATTTTATGTTATTTTCCAATGCTATTTTTCTATTATTATTTTTACCTGGGGTTTTATTCATTTATTATGTATGTCTCAAAAAACGTACACCACGCAATATCTTCTTATTTTTTGCAAGCCTTGGTTTTTATGCCTGGGGTGAACCATGGTTTGTACTAATTATGCTGTTGTCTATAATCATCAATTGGTTCTTTGCACTATTAGTGGACAAGCACCGATCCCACAGACCTTTTGCCTATACCTTACTTACCTTAGACCTCATTTTCAACTTGACCTTAATCTTCATCTTTAAGTATCTCACCTTTACACTCACAACGACTAATCAGCTTTTTCATACACAGATTACCGTACCACAGATCATGCTTCCTATCGGCATCTCATTTTTTACATTCCAAGCAATCTCCTATGTGATTGATGTGTATAGACAAAATGGCGCAGTCCAGAAAAGTCCACTCAATGTCGGTCTTTATATCGCATTTTTTCCACAACTCATTGCCGGTCCTATTGTACGCTATCAAACTGTAGCCGATCAGATCCATACCCGTAGTGAAAACATAGAAGATTTCTCTTGGGGCGTCTGCCGCTTCATCACAGGTTTGGGTAAGAAAATTCTTCTTTCCAACACCCTCGCACTGGTTGCAGATCAAGCATTTGGTGCGCCATCTCTAAGTATCACCCTTGCTTGGTTAGGTGCGATCGCCTACACACTACA
>JBOFIR010000279.1:0-4303 GCA_051650265.1 Cellulosilyticaceae bacterium | reverse complement strand
AGCCGACTATGAAGCCATTGCAAAAGCACAAGCGGAAGGTTTATCTTACCGTGTAGAATTCACTTTAGATGACCACACACCATTTGTAAGCTATGTCATCCCAAGTATGAATTACGTAACAATCGGCGACTATACTTGTGAAATATCTGATCTCAATGCGCAATTAGGCCATCTCTTTGAAGGCCTTGAAGTACGCGAAAGCATTATTTATAACTAAACCAAAAGGGAGTGCATCTTAGTACTATGCACTCCCTTTTTTAATACCATGCCCTCTATATCCTCATATTGTTTCGTACCATCAATAAGTTCTTTTACGTATCCTTGCATTGTAGGGTATACATACTTTAATACATCATAACTATCAGGAAAGATTTTCTCAAATAGTACTTTTTGCATGGGCATTATCCCTCCTATTGTTTCTTTGTCTATAGTATAGCCTTTCAAAAGACTTTCTACAACTTTTCTTTATGGAATGTCGTAGTTATTGCTATAGAACATAATCTGTGATGCAATCATACCAGTGAATATATGTCTCTCCATTAACTTTAATCTGCAAATTATGAGAGAGTTTCTGACTCCAAGGTTCCTGGAATACATCCATTTTCCAATCATCCTTGTTATAACGTCTCCAAAGAACCGTCCTCCCATTTTGATCAATATACTTCTCTGCTAGCATCCCATCTTCAATTAGTACATACCTTACTGTATCATACGTCTTATGATTGATCGTCACATCATAGCGTCCTACTAGTCCTAGTGACTCAACTTGTGTATAGACAATCTCTTCACCAACAAGCTTAATTTCTGGATTAGTAGTCAGGTGAATCGGAAAACCATAATTATCTTCTCCCCATCCAAAATGCTCTAAGAAATGCTCATCTAGAAAAGTATAAAACTTCTTCACCCCATCCTCTAGATGCCATTCCGCAATTGCCTGGATCGCATCTTCTTTGAGACACATATATTCTACGTAAGGCCCGATCTCTTCCCCTTTTTCATCATACGCCATAGACTCCATCTCTACACAATCAATCCCATTGATTGTTGCCTTGCGTGTTACCTGTGCTTCTGTATAACTTGTCAGCGTACGCTCAGGATAATCATAAAATCCCCATTGACGCTTTTCACCAATTCTTGGTACGATAAACCATCCAAAACTCTCTTCACACGTTACCTCAAATGGTTCCGCACTTTTAAATACAACCTTCACTTCTGGCATAACTTTTGGCAATCTCATCATATTTTTCTCTCCTTTTGATTGAGGTGGATAGGGATACTTCTCTCTAAACTGCTTCTTTGCATGATAAAGGCGACTCTTGACCGTACCAATAGGAATATCTAGCTTTTTTGCAATCTCTGCCTGTGATTCACTCTTAATATAATATAAAAACAAAATTTCTTGTTCTTTAGTCGCCAACTCTACAAGCGTCTCATCTACAAGTTCTTTTACACTTCTTCCAGCTCTCATAAAGGTTTGTTCGTATGTCGTGAGTTCTTCTAATGGTAGCTCTAAGACCTTATTTCTTGCCCTATAAGCATCCATACACTTATTCGCGGCAATCGTTAGGATCCAAGACTTGAACTTCGTGTGATCCTTCAATGTATCCAACTTTTCATACGCCGTCAAATAAACTTCTTGGAGAACATCTTCCCCCTCCTGCCTTGTCTTCATCTTATAATATACAAATCTCTGAAGTGCATTTTTACAAGATGCTAGTAAGACTTCAAAGACTTCATCCTTTTTTTCTATCTTCCTCACCCCTTATTTCCCTATTTTAAGATCGATCTTGCTAGTATAGACGGTCTTACTCCTCAAAAGGTTCATTGCTTATTCATTTTCTCCACAAAAAAAGCATCTTTCTCCAAGATGCTTTCCTTAATGACCTATAATCTACTTGGCTTCTAACCATGTTTGGTGCTCTGTAAAGTACTGTGCCAGCTCATCTGACTGGTCTATAATCGATGTATCATACCCCATGACCCCTAGTAACTTGATAGCATTACGGGTAGTAGATGGCCCTTGGTGAATCTTATAGTCAAAAGAGATCCCCTCTTCCCCAACTGTTTCTCTAAAATGGTAGTTGGCATAATGCTTGTGAAGCATACGTGTCAATTCAATATCATGAGAGGCTACAAAGCACAGGCATTTCTTCTCCACCAAGTGACCAAGGATGGCTGCTGATGCTGCAATACGCTCAATTGTATTGGTGCCTTTTAGAATCTCATCGATGAAGCAAATACAGAACGGATACTTCTCCACACTATCCAATATGCGTTTCAGTGAGCGAAGCTCTGCAATGTAGTAACTCTCTCCATCTGCAATACTATCTGAGACTGCCATAGACGTCATATAGTAACTCATTGGTGCACAATACTTTTTGGCAAGTACGGTATGAATGCTTTGGCCTAATATGCCACTGATGGCCAACGACTTCACAAAAGTCGATTTCCCTGATGCATTGGATCCTGTAATGAGTACATCCTGGGTAAAGGTTGCTGTGTTGGTCACAGGATTATGAATCAGTGGATGATAAATTTTTTGTACTTCTAGAGCTGCCTCTTCACCAAACTCTGGTACTGTCCAATAATCAAGTGTTCTTCTATAAGAGGCTACTGCAATACTGCTTTCAAGTTGTCCTAGTGTCTCATAGACATTTCTTAGTGCCTCATTCTCCTCTTTAAATAAAGTAATGAGCTTATGATGTACCCTTATCTGAGAGAGTGTAATGATCCCTGCATAGTCCTGTAAGATCCCTAGATCTGAATTGGTACTTAGGAGACATCTTGTCCCAAATTGCATCATATAGCGAAGCTTCTGACAGGATGCTTTGAGTTGCTCACAATAAGGACTTAGCGTCTCATCTTCTAATTTGGCAAGTGTATTGGCTGCCTTGATCATCTTATAGATGGATTTGATCGTCGTCATCTCATGGAGCATATCCTTGCCATACTTGGCATGAATATAACCATTGATCCCAATGGTTACAACAAGTAGCATCAAACCTACACTCACATCAACTACCAATACCCCTAATGCTAGAATAGGTAAGATCCCTAAGATACTATAGAGTTTATTGGTATGAGACTCTTTTTTCTCTATATTGAATAAATACTTTTCGATGGTGTTTTGGAAGGGTTTACCTAATGGTTGAAGTGTTACTTGAACCTTAAGGCGTGTCGCTTCATGCACATCCATATGTTGCACAAGTGCCTCAAACTGGTCTAATGTCTCTTGCTCCATATGCATACGATGAAGCTGATCATAGAGATAACTCTCTCCAATACTTGACTCTGTCTGATTGATCCTCAAAAAGACTTCATCCATCCCCAGATCATCCCATGTCAATTCATCGATCACAGGTCTAGGATCTGTAGCGCCTGCCTTTCTCTTCTTGAGGCGATAATAAGTCCCTATATTCTTGAAGTTCCGTGACCCATGGATTACCTCCGGTAATGCGCCAAACTTCATCTTGAGATAAGCGACTTTACTCTGCTGATTGTACTGATGAAACATCCTATACACGATGGCAATCAAAGCGATTCCCAACAAGGCAAAAATAATAATCATGTGCTTGCTCCTTTTCCCTGAAAAATAAAAAATCCTAGGATTATCATTGCGCCCTAGGATTAGTCATCTATCATTTGATAATGTTATTTTTGTATGTGATAGTTTATTATACCTCACAGCTCGGGTATAAGTATAGCACTTTTACCACACAATCGTTCCGAGCGTAGCCTCAAGATCGTAGAGTTCTACTTCTATCAGCGACTGTTGCTTGATCAGCGCTGCCATGTCTTCATGGAGCGGTGCGCTTATAATATGATAAGCGCCTGTAATCGGATGATAAAACCGACACTCTGCGCCGTGCAGGGCTTGGCGCGATAACATGTGATTATCTTCGTTGTACAAGAAATCACCTAGGAGCGGATGCCCTATAGCCGCCATGTGGACACGGATCTGGTGCGTACGCCCAGTCTCTAGCCTAAGGGCTACAACGGATACCGTTTGTCCCTCTACCTTCAATACCCCTAATCTACGGTAATGGGTAATAGCTACCTTGCCCGCTTGCAGATCAACCTGACGCTTGATGATGCTCTCTGGCTCGCGGCCAATAGGCAGGTCTATCACACCAGCTTCTTCTAACTCACCTTCTACGAAGGCCACATATGTTCTACTCACCTCACGCTCTTCCATATGCTTTGCCAAAATACTCGCACTGAGCAAATTCTTCGCTACCAGTGTGACGCCTGTGGTATCTCTGTCCAATCTATTGATACAGCGGAATACATGATTTGTATCTTG
>JBOFIR010000278.1:0-3562 GCA_051650265.1 Cellulosilyticaceae bacterium | reverse complement strand
CAAACAATGGGTAGAAAAGATTAATAACCATATGGAAAGCATGCAGACCTCTAGCAGTTTGAGACTGAGCCTGAGATGGATCCCAAAAAAATCCGATGCAGAAAATCAAATGGATGTTTCCGAATTAGGTGAACTCCTACAAAGAGGTGACCGCTGCTCAGCAGATGATCTCAAGAAACTGGCAAGGCACTTTGCAGATCAAGTACAAGAGAAGATTCGTCTTTATGATGGGACTGGAGAGAGTCGCAATTATCACACGATTATCAAAGAAGTACTCGACTACCGTAACTGGTATGAGTTCAAACTCTACTATATGAAAGCGAATGAAAAGCGCAAGGAACTGACGAACAATGCCTTCTTCCAATTCTCAGGGGGTGAAAAGGCCATGAGTATGTATGTGCCACTCTTCTCAGCTGTCTATGCACGGTACGATAGTGGTAAGTCAAGTTGTCCAAGATTAGTGGCTATGGATGAAGCATTTGCAGGGGTGGATGAAAACAATATACGGGATATGTTCCGCATACTCAAAGATCTGGATCTTGATTATATACTCAACTCACAGAACCTATGGGGAGACTATGACTCTGTCAAACAACTCGCAATCTGTGAAATCATAAGAGAAGCCAATGACCAGACTGTACTCGTTCTGAGGTATAGTTGGAACGGTATTGAGCGTACATTACTTGCCTAGTAAGGGGGACATGCTGTGTTAGAACAACTAGAACAACAAGCAGCAGACTATTTGAAGGCCAATAAAGGTTATAAGCGTATGCTTCATGAAGTGCTCGTGAGGTATAAGAAGTTAGAGCGGTTAGGTGGGATGATCAAACTACAGGGACTCTCCTATGAGGAGCAGCAGATCTTGGCTGGGATTGATTACAAGTGGTATGGTGCAACGACATGTAATGTCTCTGTACAGGCCTTTGTGAAACATTTTACACAGGGGCGATTTGCAGAAGTTGATTTTTTGGAGGTACTGGCGCGCTATGAGGGCGCGCCGCTTGTACCCCGGAGGGTGGAGCAAGAAGCGTTAGAGACAAAGCAAGCAGGATTTGTTATGCATATCACCAAACAACTAGGATCAGATGTGGTACGTGCCTATTGGCAGATGGTATGGGAAGAAAAAAAACGAGGCTATCAAGCACTCTTGGCACTGTATAAGGAAGACCAGAAGGCACTAGAGGCCATGATGATGGCTATTGATGCCACGATGCAGTTTATGGATCAGCGGACGCAGGCTTATGTGTCGCTTGTGATGGTTGCAACACAGATCTCGAGAGATCCTCATTACTATGATTTTGATACCTCTGGATTCAAGGTGTTACTGTATGTACTCGCCTACAAGCAAGATGTAGACTACCCTGCCAATGTACCTGACACGAATACACTCCTTTATGAAGAAGGATTTCTAAGAGATGAGCTTTCTACAGCAACAATTTGCTATAACTTATGTGGCTATGAAGGGGATCAGTCACTAGAATGGGAAATCTTTAGCCAAAGGAGAGAACCACTCCAACTGATGCTCTACAATCTGAAACGTGTAACGCACGTCATTGCACCTCATGACACAGTTTATGTGGTAGAGAACCCCACTGTATTTGCCCAGCTCCTAGAGGTGTGTCAGTCAGATGTGGGCCTTGTCTGTACAAGAGGTCAGCTCACGACTGCAGATCTGCGTCTGCTCGATCTTCTGGTCCAAGGAGGTGCCATGCTCTATTATAGCGGGGACTTTGACCCCGAAGGCTTACAGATCGCGCAGCATATCAAGCACCGCTACCAAGAGCAGGTGAAGCTCTGGATGTATACGGTAGCAAATTACTATGAGGCAAAAAGCCACAAATCCGTAGCAAATCGTCTCAATAAGCTAGATGGCATACAACTTATAGAACTCTTACCTGTGGTAGAGGTGATTCGAAAAGAACAAGTAGCAGCATATGAAGAAGCACTCTTGGGAGAGCTTATCAAAAAACTTCTTTAACAACATAAGAGAATCTGGCGTGTTATAATAAAGGATAATTCAGTTAAAAATGAGAAGAGTAGTAGGATTAATCATAGGGGGTGAAATAGATGCAAATTTATCTTAATACCAATAAATCATTACAAAACTACCAGGACCTTTGCCGAAGCAAATATTTTGTAGATAAGTCATTGATTATAGAAGCTTTGAATGAACGTATAGGAACTGCAGATAAGTATTTATGTATTACAAGACCTAGAAGATTTGGAAAGTCATCGGTGGCGGATATGTTGAGTGCGTATTATTCAAAAGCAGTGGATGCAGCACCTATTTTTGATACCTTAAAAATAAGTACTTGTAAGGGCTATAATCAACATCTCAATCAGTATAATGTGATTAATATATCCTTTAATGAGCGTTCAGAAGTAGGGGATACCTACGAAGATTATATCAAGATGATCAGAGAAAATCTTAAAAGAGATCTTGTGGCATGTTACCCTCACATTGAGGCAGACAGTTATTTTAATATCAGTACGATGATTCGCGCAACAGGGGATAAATTTATATTTATTTTTGATGAGTGGGATTATATTTTTAATAATAATCTGTTTATAGACCATCAAAATGACTATCTAGAGTTTTTAAGAAATCTATTAAAGGATCAACCTTATGTAGCTCTATGTTATATGACAGGGGTACTTCCTATCAAAAAATATTCTAGTGGATCTGCCCTCAATATGTTTGATGAGTTTACCTTCTTGAAGGACAGAACATTTGGTGCCTACTTCGGGTTTACTGAGCAAGAGACCTATGCATTATGTGAGAATAGTCAGATTGATTTTAATGAACTTGAGAGATGGTACAATGGTTACACTACAGCGAAAGGTACTAGAATCTATAATCCAAGATCGGTGGTAAAAGCACTTCAAAATAATTACTGTGAGAGTTACTGGACAAATACTGGCGCAATGGATGAAGTGGCTAAGTATTTGAAATATAATACATTGGAAATTAGGGATGATGTCATTAGAATGGTGTCTGGTGAAGAGATCGATCTTACAATTAAAGAAGAGTTTAGAGCAGGGCAAAGTACACCCGAAACCAAAAAAGAAATTTATTCTGCGATGATCGTACTTGGCTTTTTAGCGTATCATGATGGCTATCTTAAGATACCTAATCAGGAGCTGATGCAACTATTTGAAAGGTCACTGGTAAATGTAGAAAGGGAAGCTATATGAAAAAAACACTGAGTGAGTTTAAAGCCTTTGCCATGAAGGGCAATGTGATTGATATGGCAGTAGGGGTCATCGTCGGAGGTGGCTTTAGCAAAGTGGTGAGCTCCCTAGTCAATGACCTGATCATGCCACTGATCAGCTTACTCGTGGGGCGAATTAGCTTCACCAATTGGAAGTGGACCATCGATCCAAGAGAGGCAGGGCTTGATCCAATTGTGATCAACTACGGTATGTTTCTCCAGACCGTACTCGACTTTCTGATCATTGCTTTCTCCATCTTTATCACTATCAAGGTGGTAACCAAGATGTCTGAGCGGTTTGGACACCATGAAGAAGAGAAGCCAAAAGAAGAGCCGAAGCCAACAAAGGA
>JBOFIR010000277.1:0-6905 GCA_051650265.1 Cellulosilyticaceae bacterium | reverse complement strand
TATGACAATGCAGGGGTAAGAACATGTGCGAGGGATTCATGGGGATTTTGGCAACAATGAACCAGAGCAGTTGAGATTGTACTATACCCTTGATACCACTTTACCAACGGATGCAAGTATACCTTATGAGCGACCTATTGTATTGGAAGAAACAACTTGGGTACGTGTAGCTATTTATACAAGAAAACAGAAGATAGGTGAGCATGGTGCACTTTTTCAAAAAGGAAAACGTTCTTCGGTTATTGATCTTGCACATGGGAATAAAATACTTGAATTGGATGTACCTATTGGCCCATTTCATAGTAAAATCATTGGGATGTGGCAAGAGGGCGAGAGTATGTATGATTTTGGGGAAAACGGTGAATGCATACGTGTGTTAGCGAATGGGTTAGAACAACCGATAGGATATTGGTGGTATGACTTTCCGTTAGATTTCTTTGAAGCACAGGATTATGCAGGGACAGGTGAAATCTGGTTTTTAAGTGGCGAGAGGCAGTCTATGCGTCTACTTACCCAAGAAGGGGATACTTTGGAACTTGATAATGCGGCAAAAGGGTTATCAACAGCCTATGGTGGTTCGGATAAGATTCAATTTAGGCAAATAAAGCAGTAAGTGATATGAACGAAAATAGATAACCTGAATCGGTTATCTATTTTTTTCGCCATTTTTTTACAAAAAAGATTGCGTAATACCAAAAATTTTGCTATAATCCAGTTATAAATCCGAACGAAATATAGAAAAATATATCGAATGTTAGATAATATAAAAGAGAGTAAGTTCGTGGATTGCGTTTTTAAGGAGGATGTTATGAAGAAAAAAATGCACGGGTTCCTGTTAGTGCCAGGATTGGTACTATTAATTGTATTTCTTGTATTGCCACTGGTTAATATTTTAGCCCCTACAGTATTTGATGGTGGGCTAACGCTTTCAAGATATACAGAGTTCTTTAGAGATGAATACTACATGGGAATTTTCATAAGAACGCTTCGTATTGCACTTATTAGTACAATTGTATGTGTTGTTCTTGGTGTTCCTACAGCTTATTACATATCACGTTGTGACAAGAAATGGCGCAGTTTACTGATGGCGATTTCAATTTTTCCACTTCTCACAAACTCTGTCGTAAGAAGTTTTGCCTGGATTAATATTCTTGGGAAAAATGGTGTCATTAATACCTTATTGATGAAGTTAGGACTTATTCAAGAGCCACTCACACTGCTCTATACAGAGTTTGCGATCATTATCGGTACAATCTACTTATTCTTACCACTGATGATTATTACAGTAGTTGGGGTGATGGAGAATATTGACAATGATATGATGGAAGCGGCAGAAAGCTTAGGTGCGAATCGTATGACTGCTTTCATGAAAGTCATCTTACCAATGAGTTTACCAGGTATTATTGTAGGTGGGGTTCTCGTATTTACAGGTGCCCTCACAGCTTATACAACACCACAATTATTAGGTGGTAATAAAAATTTAGTACTTGCAACCTTTATTTATCAAAAAGCGATGTCAATGGGTGATTGGACAGGTGCAAGTGTCATTGCAACGATTATGATTATCACAACAGTGATTGTGATTAAAGTGCTTAACGGTGTGGCAGCAAGATTAGACAAGAGAGGTGAAGAGCATGCGTAAAAACAGATTATTATCAATTTTTTCTATGGGAGTGTTTCTTTTCCTATTCTTACCCCTTGTGATTATTGCTGTGACTGCTTTTGGAGGAGAAAGTACGATTACATTCCCTATTCAGTCATTCTCACTCAAATGGTTTGCTAATGTCTTTGCATCAGAGTCATTTATGAGTTCTTTTGGACTGAGTATTCAGATTGCATTACTAGCAACTTTATTAGCTTTACTAGTGGGTGTACCTGCAGCTTATGCTATGGCACGCTATAGTATCAAAGGAAAGAAGTTTCTCAAGAGTTTCTTCTTGTCGCCAACAATCATTCCAGGGATTGTAGTAGGTTTCTCCCTGTATCAGTTCATTGTGATTGGTCTTAGAATTCCAGTGTACTACGGCTTATTATTAGGACATTTTTTAGCAGTTCTTCCTTATATTATCCGTATTGTGGGATCAAGTCTTGAACAATTTGATTTTTCAATAGAAGAGGCAGCGTGGAGCCTTGGCTGTGGTAAGTTTGGTGCGTTCTTTAAGGTCGTTCTTCCAAATATCACATCAGGTATTTCAGCAGCATTTATGTTGGCATTTATCAACTCGTTCAACAATATCCCAGTATCGATGTTTTTAAGCGGACCAGGAGTCAGTACGTTCCCAACAACTTTAATGAACTATATCGAGTACTACTATGATCCAACTGTCTCGGCTGTATCAGTATTACTGATGCTTACAACAATGATTATCATGTTTATCGTAGAAAAAACATTAGGAATTGCAGCGCTGTCAAAATAGGAGGAAAACAAGATGTCATTCATGCAACTTAATCAAATCAACGTCAGCTATGACGGGAAGAAAAATATATTGGAAGGTCTTAACTTAGACATACAAAAAGGCGAACTTGTTTCATTACTTGGGCCAAGTGGTTGTGGAAAAACAACAACATTACGTGTGGTGGCAGGTTTTGTAGAGCCAACAGGTGGCGCGTTTGTCCTAGATGGGGAAGATCTTACAAAAGTACCTGTACATAAAAGAAACTTTGGGCTTGTGTTCCAAAGCTATGCGTTATTCCCACATTTAAGTGTCTATGATAACGTAGCCTTCGGACTCAAGCTGAGAAAGATGGATAAAAAACAAATTGAATCGAAGGTGAAAGATGTCCTTGAAGTATGTGGTCTTACAGAACTTGCCAGTCGCTTTCCAAAGCAGATGTCTGGTGGGCAAAGACAACGTGTGGCATTAGCACGTGCACTTGTAATCGAGCCGAAATTATTGCTACTTGATGAACCACTGAGCAACTTAGATGCTAAACTCCGTGTGAATATGCGTGTAGAAATCAAACGTCTCCAAAAGAAACTTGGGATTACAACACTTTTCGTAACACATGATCAAGAGGAGTGCTTCTCAATTTCAGATAAAGTAGCTGTTATGAATAACGGTGTAATTGAACAATATGACTCACCAGAAAATATCTATAAGCGTCCACGAACAGAATTTGTGGCACGTTTCATTGGATTTGAAAACTTTATTAAACTCAAGCGTACAGGTGGTACGACTTATCATGATGAGACAGGCAATGTTTTTACAGTAGAAAGTGATATGTACCCTGACACATGCCAAGGTACGATTAGGCCAGATGATATTCTTATTGCAACAGCAAATGAATGTACAAATACAGTAACAGGTACAATTGAAGTGAGAACTTTCCTTGGGAAAGCGTATCAATATGAAGTAAAAACGCCACTTGGCACACTTGTAGTCAATGGACAGACAGAAGAAGTTTACGAGACAGGTGATCAGTTAACACTTGTTTTACCAGCACATAAAATCATACTTGTATAAGAGATAGGAGCAGGAATAATGAAAAAAGCATTAGTACTTGGACTTTCAGTAATCATAGCACTTGGGACATTCACAGGATGTGCTGCAGGTGGTCAAGAAGAGGCAACAGATGGTAAGCGCCAATTAGTGATCTCTACTTGGGGATTAAGCGAAGATATTTTACAAGAAGAGGTTTATGCACCATTTGAAGAGCAATTTAACTGTGACATTATTGTAGAGGTAGGCACAACTTCAGAGCGTTATACAAAGCTTGCAGCAGACCCACGCTCAAAAGTTGATCTTATTGATTTATCACAATCTAAAGCTGCAGAAGGGCACGCAGCTGGATTATTTGAAACACTTGATTATTCAAAAATTCCGAATGCAGGCGCACTTATTCCAGCAGCAAAAGAATTAACAGAGAATGGATTTGGTCCAGCCTATACAGTCAATAGCCTTGGAATCATTTATGACAAAGAGGCGTTAGGATTTGAAATTACTGAGTTTGCGGATCTTTGGAGACCAGAACTTGTAGGTAAAATCTCTATTCCAGATATTACATCAACTTTTGGGCCAGCGATGATGCATGTAGCAAACGACTATAAAGGTGGCGATCTCAAAGCAGATGAAGGTGCAGCTGCTTTTGAAGCTTTAGCAGAACTTAAGCCAAACATTGTGAAAACGTATTCTAAATCATCTGACCTTGCAAATATGTTTGCATCAGGAGAGATTGTAGCGGCAGTAGTAGGTGACTTTGCGATTCCTACAATTCAAAGTGCAGCACCGCAAGTGACTTATGTAAGTCCTGTATCTGGTACTTATGCAAACTTTAATACAGTAGATATTAACGTAAATTCAAAAAATAAAGATCTTGCATATGAGTTCATCAATTGGAGACTTAGCAATGAACTTCAGACAACAGTAGCAACTGCTTTAAACGAAGCACCTACAAATGCTGAAGTCACATTAACACCAGAACAAGCGATGAACAAAACTTACGGTGCAGTTGCAGAGTCTGCAAAAGCAATTGATTATGCATTTGTGAATCCACTTCTTCCAAAATGGATTGATCAGTGGAATCGTATTTTAAATAGCTAATAAAGGAATGTTAAAATGATGAAGTGTGTGGATTTAATTCTAAGAAGTGGGAATGTTTATAATACCTTCTTAAAGCGTTTTGAAAAGAAGGATGTTGCAATCCTTGGAGGGAAGTTCTACTATATTGCACCAGATCTTAAAGACTTTGAAGCGAAAGAGGAGGTTTGGTGTGAAGGGCGATATATTATACCTGGCCTGATTGATATTCACATGCACATTGAAAGTTCTATGACAGTTCCTAGCGCATTTTCCAAAATGGTATTACCTCATGGGGTCACTACAGTGGTAGCTGACCCACATGAGATTGCCAATGTATTGGGACTCAATGGAATAAAATCCTTTTTATCTAGTGAAACAACACTAGATATTTTTTATGGGATTCCTTCAAGTGTGCCATCCACTCATAGTGGACTTGAAACGACAGGTGGATCTATTGGACTAGAAGAGCTTGAGGTGCTACTTGAGCATCCTAAAGTGATTTGTCTAGGGGAAGTTATGAATTTTCCAGATCTGATCAGCGATGAAGAAACGTTGATTAAGGCGATTATCAGTAGATGCCAGGCGGCGAAGCCATATATGCCAATTGAAGGGCATTGTCCCAAAATTTCGGGGCTTGACCTTGCGAGATTTATTTATGCAGGTGTGGATGCAGATCATACGCAGCAAACGCCAGAGTCTATTTATGAAAAAATTACAAATGGGATGTTTTTGGAAATCCAAAGAAAATCACTGACACATGAGACCGTAAAAATGCTTGTTACGCAGCAATTCTATGAGTATTTTGCATTGGTGACGGATGATGTGATGGCGGACCATCTCAAGGATGGGCATTTGAATAAAGTGATTCAGATGGCTGTAGATTTAGGAATGCCTATAGAGCAGGCCATTTATTGTAGCACCTATACACCAGCACGTCGTATGCACCTAGGTGATCGTGGGGCTATTGCGCCAGGGAAGCTTGCAGATTTTGTGATACTGAGTGAACTTGATATGTGTCAAATCGAAGCAGTCTACAAGAACGGAAAGTGTTATGAGAGTGAGTGTGCTAAGCAGGAGGATTTTGGAGAAGAGGCCTATCATTCCGTCAAATGTGAGCGAGCGCTTAAAGCGGATTTTGTATTATACACTGAGAAAAAAACAGAAGTAACTTGCAACGTCATCCAGATTAATCCGCATGGTAACTTTACGACGCGCGTCAAACGTACATTACCTGTTGTAAGGGGACAGATCCAGTGGGAGTCTAGTGGGCTTGCCTTACTGGTTGTTTATGAAAGATATGGGAAAAATGGCAATAAGGCGTATGCTTTAGTAGAGGGGGCACTGACCCGAAAAGGAGCAGTTGCGACCACATGGGCTCACGATCATCATAATCTGATGGTCATGGGGACGAGTAGTGAAGATATGCTTGCCGCGCAGCATGAAGTTGTCGCGATGCAAGGTGGGTATGTCGTTTGCGAACATGAGCAGGTTGTTGCAAGTGCTAGGCTCAATGTAGGTGGAATTGTGAGCGATGGACCGCTCGAAGTATTGGCTGAAGAATTGAAAGCGGTCAGAAATGCTATGAGAAACTTAGGCTATCAGCATCTCAACGAGATCATGAGTTTTTCAACGCTTTCACTCCCTGTATCACCAGAGATTAAAATGACTGATTTGGGCATGCTGGATACAAGAACACAACAATTTATAACACTAGAGGATGATGAGTCATGAAAACGATTATAAAAAATGTGCGTATCCTCACGATGGATACGAAGCTCAGCGAAATATCAGATGGCTATGTGATCATAGAGGGTGAGTGCATTGCTGATCTAGGATGTATGGCAGATCTGCGCATACAAGACGGTGAGGTTATAGAGGGTAATGGGGGGATTTTGATGCCAGGGATGATCAATACCCATACCCATTTGAGTATGATCCCCTTTAGAAGTCTAGGAGATGACTGCAAAGATCGCTTGAGACGCTATTTATTTCCGCTAGAAAATGAATGTATGAACGAGACACTTGCCTATCATAGTGCAAAGTATGCCTTGTGTGAGATGCTGCTAGGGGGCGTTACCACAGTGATGGATATGTACTATTTTGAGGATGAGGTTGCAAAGGCGGCAGATGAAATGGGCATAAGAGCCTTCCTTGGAGAAACGGTTATTAATTTCCCAACATGTGATAGTGCAAAGGCTTATGGTGGACTTGAGTACGCAGAGCAGTTTATCCAAAAATGGAAAGCGCATGATCTGATTACACCTTTTGTAGCACCTCATGCACCAAATACAAATAGCACAGAGTCGTTGATCCGTGCAAATGAGCTTTCAAAGACGTACAACGTGCCTATTACAATGCATGTATCAGAGATGGATTATGAACTGG
>JBOFIR010000276.1:0-6657 GCA_051650265.1 Cellulosilyticaceae bacterium | reverse complement strand
TACTTGCTACAGGGAGACCAATTGCAGGTGTAACAGCTTACCTTGAAGAACTCGGGCTTACAACAGAAGATGATTATGTGATTAGCTACAATGGGGCACTCGTTCAAAATGTGGGAACAAAAGAAGTGATTAGCCACGTTTCAGTAAATGGGCGTGATGTACGTTACCTCTATGCATTAGCACAAGAGCTGGATGTGAATATTCATGCTTTAACGACAGAAGGGTGTATCACACCAAAGATTAGCACTTATTCTAGTCATGAAGCAGAGATTAATGGGATTCCACTTTTTGAGGTTTCTTTTGCAGACTATGATGAGGAATCAGAACTTCCAAAAATCATGATGGTAGATGAGCCAGAGATCCTTGAGCGCGTGATTCCACAACTTCCAGAGGAAGTATATGAGAAATATACAGTGGTAAGAAGTGCACCATTCTTCTTAGAATTCCTCAACAAACGTGTCAATAAAGGTGCAGGGGTACAAG
Organism: Cellulosilyticaceae bacterium; assembly: GCA_051650265.1. Lineage (GTDB taxonomy): Bacteria > Bacillota > Clostridia > Lachnospirales > Cellulosilyticaceae > JBOFEH01. Next base: position 6,174 of record JBOFIR010000276.1, on the reverse strand, counting down.
CATTAGCTGAGCGACTAGGATTAGATGCATCAGAAATTATCTGTGTTGGTGATGCAGGCAATGACAGACATATGATCGAGTATGCAGGACTTGGTGTAGCTATGGGAAATGCATTTGAAGAGATCAAAGAAATTGCTAATTTTGTTACAAAATCAAACAATGATGATGGTGTAGCTTATGTAATTGAAGAATTTATGTTAAAATAAACAAAAGGAGGGGGTAGCGGTGAAGCATATAGTACGTTTATTTTTGGCGAGTACACTCGTATTCACACTCATAATGACAGGCTGTAGTAGTAAGACTAATCCTCAGATTGATGCACTACAAGGACAGATTAGTCAACTTCAAAAAGAAAATGAAAAACTGCTCACTCAGGTACAAGACTTACAAAAGCAAATCGAAGTATTGAATCAAAAAGAAGCAGGTCATACCCAAGAAGAGGCAGAGAAAGAGCCTGATGAAGTGGGACAAACTGTAGAGTATCCAGTCTATTCATCAGACATTGATACGCTAGAAAAAGAAGAGATTGGTTTTGCCAAAGTAGAAGAGGGCAAAGACCTATTGACAATTTTGAATGCGCTCGCAGATACTTTATCAGAAACAAACTTTGAAGGGTTACCAATCGACGTTACAGAGATTAAAGACGTGAATGGGAAAAAGATCGCTATTATTGACTTGAGAGAAGATGCAACAAAAGAAATAGGCTGGATGAGTGCTTATTTCCAAGGGTCAACAGGTGGTGCAATGACTGCAAGTAGCATCTGTGAGACATTCTTACAAAAAGAATTATCAAAAGATGTGCCATGGATTGATGGCATTCAGATCATCTATGAAGGGCAAGTTACAGAAACAGAACATATGCCAGAACTTGGTAAGATTATATACAGATAAAAAAATCACCTACACAATCGTTGTGTAGGTGATTTTTTTATCTGTGAATTATTCATTTTTAAGATTCACGAGCTGCGCTTCGTGATTGAAGATCGCACGGTAAGCGAGGTGGAGGAAGATCGCAAGTGTGAGTGCAACACTTGCGGCAATCGCGAGCATGATCGCTACTTGGTAAGCGATAGCGATCAGTGGAGAGGTGCCAGATAAGATCTGGCCAGTCATCATCCCTGGTAGGGAGACAATCCCCATCCCAACCATAGAGTTAATCGTTGGGAGGATCGCTGAATCAAAAGTGTTGTTCAGGATAGGCTTGATAGCAACCTTTGGTTTGGCGCCGAGCATTAAAGCAGTTTCTAACTGATCTTTTTGGTGCTGTAGGCCATCAAAGAGGCGCATGACACCGAGGCTAATACCTGTCATGGCATTACCTACGATCATCCCTGATAGGGGAACGAAGTAACGTGGGTCATACCAGGGATCAATCTGAACCACTGCAAAGACGAAGAAGCAGATGCAGATAAGCGTACCTGACATAATAGAAATGGCAATGGCCTGCTTGATCTTACGTGGTAGAGATAACTTGATACGCTTAAGCGCATTGCGCACAGCAAATACCTCCATAATCCCAATCAATGTAAAAGTATATAGCGGATGAGGATTTTCAAAAATATATACGAGAATATATCCTGTGAGATAGAGTTGGATGCTCATACGCACAGTAGCAATGAGTATTTCTTTTTCTCTCGGAATCCCTTTGAACCTTACGATTATAAGGACAATGAGAATGAAAATATAGGCAGTAGCCATTTGCCAAAAACCGAGTTCTATAATACTAGGATCCATGAATCACAACCCCCTTTTCTAGGCGTACGATGTTTTCACCATAAGTTTCGGCAAGCGCCTTAGAATGTGTCACCATAATCAGTGTCTTGTCGTGTGCTTTGATGTAAGCTGTGAGGTCCGCTACTACTTTGAGTTCAGTATCTGAGTCAAGAGCGGAGGATGGTTCATCTAGAAGGAGTACTTCAGGATCTAGTAGAAGGACCCTAGCCAGTGCAAGTCGCTGCTTTTCACCGCCTGAGAGGGTGTTACATTCGCCATCTAGCGGTTTGTCTAGATGAACCGCTTCTAGCATCATCTGTAGGGTAACATCGTCTACAGGTAGCTTTTCTGCAAATTGCAGGCCTATCAAGAGATTATCTCTGATATTCCCTGGGAAAATAGTAGGTGTCTGACCGAGCATGACCACGCGTCTACGGAGTGTAACAGCAGGGATTGTGGCTAAATCTTCTTCCTTAAAGGTAATGCTACCGGATGTTGGACTAAGAAGTTTATTAAAGTGCTTAAGTAAGGTACTTTTACCACCGCCACTAGGACCAATGATACAAGTAATTTGTTTTTCTGGAATATGGAGTGCTTGAATATTGAGGATTTCTAGGTATTTGAGATTTGAAATATAAAACATATGAACCCTCCTTTCAAGCTTATTATAAACTAGAGTGTCATGCCTGTCTTGATATAATTCATTGCACCTAGCGCAACGATACGCTTGGCATCTTGAGGTGAAGTAATTTGACAACCTTTAAAGAGTTCCTCAAGCGTAAGCTTCTTGGCGGTATCATAGGCAGCTTCCATATAGCCTTTGTAAGTCGCTGTGCTGCCACCAATGACGATTACATCTGGGTTAAAGAGATGCATGACAGTAGCAAGTGCCATACCAAAGTACTGCCCACTACGTTTAATAAGTGCAAGTGCCTCTGGATCATCGGCGTCTAACTTGGCAAGAAGTGTCTCAGCATCACAGCCTGCTTGTTCAAGGATGCCTATGCCACCAGATACGCTATCAAGGTCGGAGATGCCTTCTGAAGTCATCACGGGGCAGTGTCCAAGCTCCCCTGCAAAGCCGTTGGCACCTGTAACAATTTTGCCATTGGTAGAAACACCGATCGCAAAGCCAGAGCCAGCCATGATGACAGCAGTTGTTTTCGCATCTGGGTAGTGTGTAAGTTCGCATACAGTAGCAGCCTTCACATCATTGATGAGCCTTACAGGGAAGCGCCCATCAGCAAAGTACTCGGCAGTGGCACCACTGATCCCTGCCATATCGGACATAGGGACTCTATAATCACCTTCAACAAGGGCAGGGAGTGCAATCCCAACACCATCAGGTACAAAGGGAAGCTTGGCAAGGAAAGCATCAAGTTCAGCTTTAATACGTTCTTTGGTACAATCCATGCCTGTGAGCGTGCGGTGTTCCACATAGTTACCATCTACAATGGCGCACAAATGCATTTTTGTACAACCTACATCAATTCCAACGTAATTTTTCATCATAAACACCTCTAACATAAAAGTTTTAAGTGTAGTATAGTGGAGTAAGAGAGAGAAGTACATCAGTGATATTGCGTTAAACTAACACAATATTGCTCTAGGGGGATATAATGAAAGACATATTTTATGAGAATCATAGTTATGAAGATACGCAGCTTCCTTTTATATTTCATTTTGAAACGGCCCACTATCATCAGCCGTACTACCCATTGCATTGGCATGAAAATATTGAACTTTTGTATTTTGTAGATGGTGAGGGGATCGTAACATGTAATGGCGAACGTATTCATGCAAAAGCAGGTGAAATTGTAGTGATTAATTCATCAGTCATCCATGATACTGCTGCGGCATCCGAAGAGTGTCGGTACTACTGTTTGATTATTGATAAAGCTTTTTGTGAGGAACACCAGCTTTATTTTAATGAAGAAATGTTGCAAAACTGGATTTGCAGATCGGATATTCAGCAAATATTTGAGCAGATTGTTGCAGAATATAGAGAAGAGAAACTTTACTATAAGATACAACTGAAGGCACACATCCTCACCATGCTCATTACACTAGGTCGGGATTTTGCGAGCCATCAAAAACCTTATGCAGATCATTCTGGTGAATATAAGAAACTTGAAATGATCAAAAAAGCACTGAGTTATATTCATGAAAATTACTTAGATACAATTATTATTGATGAACTCAGCGAAGAAATTGGCTTTAGCAAATATTATCTTTGCCGAAGTTTCAAAGAAATTACAGGCAAAACAATTTTGGAATATACCAACTTTTTGAAATGCGACTATGCACGCAAATTGATCATGTCAGGCAAATACAACGTTACAGAAAGTGCTGAAAAAAGTGGGTTTTCGAATCAATCGTATTTTACAAAAACTTACAAAAGATACATGGGGGCTATTCCTTCCTCACACATTTTATGACACTTTTTATCCACAAGATGACAAAAGTATTTCCTTTATTTTACAATTATAGCGAATATATGTCAATTAAATATAAATATAAATTTAGAATAAAGAATAAAATAATTGACTAAAAATCTTTAAATTAAATATTCTAAAAATATTAAACTAAATCTTTAAAATAGCTATTGACTCTAACGCTACGTTATAGTGTAGCCTAAAAGAGTGAGTAGAAAGCAGAAATATATGGAGGTCAGACTATGAAAACTGTTCATGAAGTGAGCCGGGTGGCAGGTATAAGTGTAAGAACTTTGCATTATTATGATGAGATTGGTCTTTTAAAACCTGCGCAAACAACGGATGTGGGATATAGATTATATGACCATTCTAATTTTATAAAATTGGAAAAAATCCTATTTCTCAGAGAAATAGGATTTGCACTTAAGGAGATTAAAGGGATATTGGAGCATGCAGAGAATGATGAAGAGGCACTACTCCGTAAACAACGTGATCTACTCACATTACAAAAAGAACGTTTAGAAAAGCTCATTGGGATCATCGAAGAGCGATTAGATGGAGGTAAGCAGATGAATTTTGAAGCATTTGACGCAAAGCAAATTGAGGAAACAAAGAAGAAATACCATGATGAAGTACAGGCGCGCTGGGGTGACACAGACGCTTACAAAGAATGTGAGAAGAAGACAAATAAGTATAGCAAGGAGGAGTGGGCAAAGGTGATGGCGGATGGCAATGAGATCTTTAGAGCATTTGCGGCATATAGAGGTGAACCTGTGAGTCAGCAGGAAGTACAGGCACTGGTGAAGAGCTGGCAAGATCATATTACAAAGAACTTCTATACATGTACTAATGAGATCTTAGCAGGGCTAGGGCAGATGTATAGTCTAGATGAAAGATTTACTAAAAATATTGATCAGCATGGTGAAGGAACTGCAGCTTATATCACAGAAGCAATAGCGTATTATGTTAATCAATAATTCCAAAGACTTTGACAGCTTTGGTAATAAAAGGAATATTGACAAAGTCCACATAATGTGGAATAATAAGCGCAACAATGAGTACCTTTAATTCGGTCCAGAGAGGCTGACAAGGTTAACGGGATACAAATCCTAGGAGTTGCTGAGGGCATTCTTAGGTGATTTGCCGAGGACTTTGAGATTAGAGGATAAGTCTTCGGCTTTTTTTATACCCTTAGGTACTCGGTAAAATTGAGGGGGTAAATCAAATGGAAAAGAAACAACATCACGACCACGACTTTTCATTAGAAGCAATTCCAGCAAATAGTAAGAAAGGCTTCTTATCAATGCTAGTCGTTATGCTAGGATTTACATTTTTCTCAGCGAGTATGCTGAGCGGAGGGACACTAGGAACAAGCCTAGACCTCAAAAGTTTCATGGGTGCAGTACTTATAGGAAACTTAATCTTATGTGTCTACACAGGATTGCTTGCTTATATTGCAGGTGACACTGGATTATCAACACATCTTCTTGCAAGATATTCTTTCGGTGAAAAAGGATCATACCTTGTATCCTTCTTACTCGGCGCAACACAAGTAGGTTGGTTCGGTGTAGGGGTAGCAATGTTTGCAATCCCAGTAGAAAAAGTAACAGGTATTCCAGTACCAGTACTCGTACTTGTATCAGGTCTTCTGATGACAGCAACAGCTTACTTCGGAATGAAGTCACTTACTATCTTAAGTATGATTGCAGTACCAGCTATTGCAATTTTAGGATCTAAATCAGTAGGTATGGCGGTAGAAAGTGTGGGCGGTGTAGCAGGTCTACTGGATATCGTACCACAAGACACAATGGGTATGAGCGCAGCGATCGCAGTATGTGTGGGATCATTCATCAGCGGTGGGACACTAACACCAGACTTTACACGCTTCGCAAAAGATAAGAAAACAGCTGTTACAACAACAGCAATCGCATTCCTCATCGGTAACTCACTGATGTTTGGATTTGGAGCAATCGGGGCGATGGTAACAGGACAAGCTGACATCGCAGAAGTAATGTTCTTACAAGGC
>JBOFIR010000275.1:0-6826 GCA_051650265.1 Cellulosilyticaceae bacterium | reverse complement strand
TTACATCTGTATTGACAAAAATCACTGCTTTAAATGTTGCTCCTTCAAAATCTACATTTTCTAAATTAACGCTATCAAAAATCACTTGCTCAAATTTAGCACCTTTAAATTGGCTATTTTTGAAATTAGCTGCAACTAGTTCTGCTCCTACAAATGTAGCTTCATTAAATTTACAAGCTTTAAACTGTGCACCTCTAAAGCTTACTTCATTAAACTGTGCTTCAGAAAAATTACAGTTATAGCAGTTACTTCTTCTTAAATCTTTATGAGAGAAATCTCCGCCTACCTTTTGCTTATTCTTATAGTTAATTTGATCATTTGCTCTTTTGCTCGTTGTCATATGAACCTCCACCTAAAATAATACTTATTTTAGTTTGTTATTTTCTTAGTTTATCAAATAGTTTATACGTTTTATAGCCTCATAGCAAAAAAACTCTTATACCAAAAGATATAAGAGTTCTAGGCTACTTGCCATTGCGGAGACAGGACTTGAACCTATGACCTTCGGGTTATGAGCCCGACGAGCTACCAACTGCTCCACTCCGCGACGTATTTTCTTTCCTGCCATTACTTTAACATGAACCGCCGCAAATAGCAAGTTATTTTTTAAATTATTTTTAAAAATGCTACTTCTTCTGGTGTAAGATTTCTCCACTTGCCATAACCTAAGTTTTCTATGGTCAAATGTAAAATACGTATCCGTTCCAATCTAACCACTTTATACCCAAAAGCTTGACTCATCTTTCTAATTTGCCGATTCAGCCCTTGAGTAAGTGTAATGCTAAAGGTATCTTCTGTTAGACGTTTTACTTGACAAGGCCGAGTATAGACATCTCCCAATTTTACACCCTTAGACATCCCTACTATAAAAGCTTCATCAAATGCACGATCTAATGTTACTTTATATTCTTTTTCATGTTCATGCTCTGAATCTAGGATTTGATTCGCTAATTCACCATCATTAGTCATCAGAATTAGGCCCTGCGAATCTTTATCTAATCGCCCTACTGGAAAGATATATCCAGGATAATTGATAAAACTGATAATGTTATCTTTCACTTCCTCTGCCAAAGTACATGTAATCCCTACTGGTTTATGCAACAAAATATATACTTTCTCTTGCGCTACAATTTGCTCTCCATCAATACAGATTTCATCTGCTTCTTCTACCCACTGACCTTGTGTGCAAAGCACATTATTAACTAAAATACGCTGTGCCTCTATCAGATCCCTGGCCTGTCTCCTCGAACAAATGCCTTTGTTACTTAGCAACTTATTAATTCTCAATTCATTATCCTCCACCGAGCTAGTTGATCTGTCTTTTTGTATTAGGATAACATAGGTCAAGCTCACTCACAATTATTAATTTAATCCAAATCCCCCTATACTCACCTCTTTCGATTTGTATATAGGGGGATTTTATTCATTGCTTTTTTCTATTCAATAAGCGATTGATAAGATGCCATAAGTATTTGAAGTTCTTCATAATTTTTCATTTTAAGGACTTCCTCAAACTGTCTCGGTGTCGCAATCCACTCAAGCTCCCACTCCGCTAGCTCCTCATAAAACGCATTGGCCCGGAAACTCTCTCTAGCATGTACTAAAGGTAATCCCTCTTCTGTATATTGCTCTCCCTTTGCTATAGTTGTCTCCACATAGCTATAGAATTTTTCCCATCTCACCTTATAATATTGACTAATTAAACCTGACCATTCTTTCCATGCATAATCAAAAATAGTCGGTTCTTTCACAGGGCCCCAGATTGTTACTAACATGCTTGCATTCCACTCATAGAAATCACATTCCTCTACTGTATCTCCCCAACGCCTCGCATCCTTTACCCATTGTTCAAAACTAAATTCAGACCTTAGACCTAATAAAGCATCTGTATCCTCTAACGTCTTTAGGAAACGTTGCTTCATTGCATGAAAGCGTTCCCAATCTTTCTGCTCAAATCCTATTCTTATCTCTGTCTGTAAAGATTGTGTATAGTTGGTCAGAACTTGTCTCGCAAGGTCTACTAAATCATAAAGATACCCGTCACTTCCTTTATACACATCGTACACTTCGAGCAATAAGTTTAAAGCGCTTAATAACCTCTTATTTTCATAAGGAATTTCAAATCCATCATTGGGGCCTGATTTTTTGACTGCTATAGCTGGTCTCGCACAAATCATTGAACTCTTCTCTACCCCATTTGTTCCTGGTCTATAAACTGTTTCTCTAAGAATACGCCAAGCTTGTCTCGCTTCCTCCGTTATCATGCCATATCTTCTCAAGATATACCCATCAAACCAACACATTAAGTCTACCTGATCACTACTCGTTAATTGTTCAAACGCCAAATCATAGTATGCTGGATTTTGTCCAATAGCTTCCATAAATAACCCTGTACCACAAACATTATCCGCTACCTGCTTTGTCTTACTATACTGATTGTGAGCCAAAAGTGCGATATCTCCATGTAAATTAATACGTCCCCCAAAATTATGTAAGTTACCCGTTACAAAAGGATATCCCCAAAAATATGCTTTACGCTGAGCTGTTTCTCCATTCAAATCCAGTACAATCAATCGCTCTTTCGGTACTGTCGTTGCAATCTCCTGGCGTATAGACCAGGCCTGCATCACCCATGTTGCCTCATTGTCAAATTCAAACATTAGATCTCTAATAGCCGCTCCTACTTTAGTTAAATACTCAGGGGTATCCTCAGGAGGCGTCCCTTCATGGAAAGGATCTGCTGCATAAAAATGGTGGGCTCCAAATATATCCTTTTGTGTCTCTAAAAACAGCTGTCCAAAACACTTAAATAAAGGATCTAAAGGATCTAGTTGAGCAGTCCCTTCAAAATTACACCAAGGTGCCTCAATCTGTATCCTTGCTTCTGGAAACTTTTCTTTAAACAATGTTGGAACATATCCTGTGAACCCTTGTTGAATCGGGTGCATTCCCCATTCTAACTGACGCGCCAAAATTTTCTTTCCTAACTCCACACGCTTTTCAATCCACGACTTAGGTAAAGGACCACCATGACTCTGAATATTGGTCATCCATTGCCACGCTAAAAATGCAGGTCCAACCAAAAATCCTCTCGCCTCTTCATCTGTTAGACCCATCTTTAATAACGCTTCATACCAAACCCCCTCTAATCCCACCACAGATAGTGGCATATTGATCCCATTCAGCGCCATAAAATCAATTTCTTTTTCCCAGCGTTCCCAATCCCACCAAGAAGCTGAATAATTGAGTGTACAATAATTCAAATATACCCTATGTTTTTGTTCAATCACTACACGCCTTTTTTGCTGGGGCACAGGCAATCTTTCTGGTAAATCCAAATGCTCTCCACACCAAGAAAATTGTGCATTCACCTCGTATTTAAGATACTCATACAAAGCCTTTGCTAAGCTTATGTTATTGTTTCCTCTTAAGACAATTTGCTCTTTCTCACTACCAATTTCAAACACATCTCTCCCTTCATCAGGTTCAATTTGTTCTAATACAATTTGGTCATTGTAATTGCCCAACCTTCTACTAATTAACTCCCTTAATATACTGACCATCATTTCTCCCCCTTATTATTAGAGTTATTTTCCAAACCACTCTCTCTATTTTAATAAATTCAACTTATTCTATCCAGCATTTTTCACAATCTGATATACTCTTTTTTAATTTTATAATCTCTAGGAAAACATACTTTATCTTATCTAGCAAAAAGGAGTCCCCTTCACCACTTAGGTTTAGAAGACTCTCTTATACTAATCACTTATCTTTTAAGCTTTATCACATTACCCGTTGGTTTTAATCGGATTATTGTTTGAGTCTGAGCACTAATCTCAGCTCCTTCTATTTGAATTGCTTGATTATACGCTTCCTTCCATCTAATCGTTAACGCCTTTACATCTGTGCAGTCTAGTAGTAGTTCCTGCTCTGGCACCTTATCAAGGATCAAAGTATCCCACTGAGCTGCTGCACTTTTAAAGATGCCATTGTCTAGGTTGCCATTAACTGCAATTCCCTTCTCTAAACAAACTCCTGATAAATGATTCCAAAGCTCTGCTGACTTAATCAAGCTATAATTACCACTTGCAGAATACGTATGCACTGGATACCTCATCCCCATCACAGATGTGGTAGGTCTAAGATCATTAAAGTTCCCTGTTCGAATGACTTCTGCTTCAAGCAGTGCACTACCATGAGGTGTCCCAGGAATCATATCAGGTGTATAGCTACAAGGCATACCACCTCTTTCATCTATACGGGCTAAATTGGTAAGTGTCCCTGCATAAGCCTCCTTTAATACCTCAATATCCCCTGTCAATTCCGCCAATAAGCCTTTCGCCTCAACAATCCACATGGTCCAGCCATGGCCAGCATTGATAGATGGCCCCCAATCTCTGGATTCATATTGTGTTTCCCAAAATCTAATAGAGGATTGAGACATCCTACAATCCATGCCTTTCATCACCAACATCTCATGTTGCTGAATCAATTGCTTAGCGAGTTCGAGGTATTCTGGTTTTGCCTCGATCTCCCGGTAGGCCCACAAAAGACTAATGGCACTACAAGCCATTGACCCATCTTCTGTACAAGGCTCACCCTCTGTTGGAAAACTCCCTCCTCTTTGATAAAGATGTTCTGCTAATTGATGTGCAGCTTGATAAAAGAGTGTATGTTTTTCAGATCCTACTGCTCTTAATACCTTCATCACCTTAATTAAAGCAACTATAGGTGCATGTACCGTACAGTAGTCCACGGCTTCTCCATTTTTGTGATTTTGGCAAATAACTACTCCGTCTTGCATATGCTCTTTTACAAAGTGCTCCCCTAATAGGATTATATCTTCTAGTACATCTTCCCCTAGCTCATAGCAGTCCACTAATTGTTCTAGCAAGAAGACTTCATGCTGAGGATAATTGATTTCATGGTATAAATGATAAGGTCCATACTCTCGCTCTTGAAAGATTTGAGGATATTTATAAACAGTCCCTGGAAAAGGTTGCTCTTCATGCCCTTTATTTAGTGCCCAATGATAAATATAACGATGAATCGATTCCAAAAGCTCTTCCTTCTTCTCAAACATTAAACAATTCTTAATCATCGCCCATGCACAAAATCCACCAAACTCCCCAGTACGACAGGACATTAATGAATGCGGATCACCAAATCTCACCCCTTCAAAGGTAATGCCTGCTTTAGGACTTAATGAATCTTGCCAGATGACTCTCGCAAACGCCCCTTCTGGCTGCTGGAAATGTGCTTTATAAAATGCATTTACCTTATCAAATGTCTTTTCCCAGGTTTCACAACCTAACAAACGACTCACATGTGTCTTGCGATCATTTGTTTTTGCAATCACTTCATAAATGCCCGCTTCCTCTAACTTAAGTACAAAATCCCCTTGCTGCTCTACTTCCTTTCCACTCGGACTTTTCACTAAAATAGTATCTGCCTGCCCAAATATTTCAATGGGTATTTGGCTCCCTAATGCTCCACCTGATAATTCATAATACGCCATCGGTATGTTCAACGCCCCACTCATTGCTTCTAGACAGTCTTTTATACTTTCTTTAAAGATGAGTTGAAGTTGTAAAGTTTTCACTCTTCTTAACGGCCTCTCACTGCCCGTATAGACATCTGTTGCCTCAGCTAAGATCTGAAACCCTGTCATTCTATGTCCCTCATAACTATACTTGATACGCCATGCTGCAAACGGTTTATGTACACATAATGCTAGATATCGCTTATCCGATGTTTCAAAAATAAAATAGCCGTATTCCTGTTCTTCATCTGTATAAATTACAGTAGGCATCCCTTGATGCTCCCATGAACCATTCTGTGGTAAATCAAGTAAGTTAAAGTCCATTTGTAACCCTGCCCTTGGCCCAAGTCCTACAGGTATCTCCAAGTCAATCCATATACTCTCTTCCTCAAAACGATAAGCGAGTTGAGTCGCCCCTGAATCTGACTGTAGTTTTACACCCTCCTCACAGTAATCCATCACCTTACACTTGATCTCCTGCTCGCCTTCCTGTGTCCCATTGATAAAAGGCCTTGCAAATTGATATCCCTCGCCTTGTGCAACCCAGTTAGCCTGCACATTCCTTTTATCACTGATCTGCTTGATCTTTCCTGCTTCATCTAAAATAACCTCATACTTTAACTTATTAATCCTCAAAGTCTCCATATTTCTCCTCCACTGATTATGCTTTAATAGCTCCAATCCTATCCTGTTAACTACAAAAATCTGTTTTTGCTACAACTAATTTCCATGCTGTTATATTCATAATATTAAAAATTTTATCACTTTAATATATTATATATATTTTCCCATATAATGTACAAGTTCTATTTTTATATTACTCTAAAATAATAAAAAGAGAGAAACCTATTTCATTTATGGTTTTCTCTCTTTCGGCTTACCCTACCCATACTTCTAAATTGTATTCAATCTCTCACCTATGCTTTTTACTACACATTCTGCTAATCTTAGATAACCACTTTCCTGAAAATGAACCCCATCACTTTTTTGAAGGTTTTCACTGATGCATACTTTAAATAAATCATTTACAGGAATATGCATTCCATGACAGACTTGCATGGCCATATCATTCAGCTCTATTAATATCTGAGAGGCCTCAGGATCAAACACCCAATACGCTTCTCCTGATCCCTTTTTACTAAATGGTGTCGTATTACAGAACATAATTTGAGTATGTGGTGAAATAAGATGAATCCATTGGAATATCCTCTTTAAATTGTGCTTATACACCTCAGGCGTGACACCATGTACATGAATACCATTGTTGATATGGATCAATTCATA
>JBOFIR010000274.1:0-2938 GCA_051650265.1 Cellulosilyticaceae bacterium | reverse complement strand
AAGGAATATGTTTTTCAATCTTTTGATACAAATGCTAGATATTATTTTGTAAAAAACGATCTTTCTTTACCTAAGTTTGAAGAGATTTTCTTAGACTGCATTTCTAAAAGTAGGCAAAAAAAACAATACTATATCTGCTTTAAGTCTAACGGACAACTTATCAAACTTTCTCAAGATCATATTAAATACTTCGAAGTCATCAAGCGCATTATTTATATCTACTGTAAAGATGGTACAACCTATCATTTTTATGACCAATTACAATCTTTGACCAATAAAGTATCCCCGAGTAAATTTATCCGTACACATCGTTCTTATCTCGTAAATATCGAAGAGATTAGTTCGATTCAAAAAAATATGCTTTACCTACTCAGTGGGGAACAGCTTCCTGTAGGACGAAAGTACCATGCAAATCTACATACACATTTTTTATCCTATCTTCATCAAGACGCCTAATTTAATTGCTCAAGATGCCTTCTTTAATCCAGAACCATCTTGGGCAATTATTCTTTTTTGAATGTCTTAAAATCTTCTATTAGGATATGTTCAAAAAATATGTTTTCTAGCAAGGTCCTCAACTCAATCATTTTGCCTAATGGTGTATGTACCTCTTCGTTATAATACACTCTATTAACCAATGCAATAAAACGATCATGTTCGCTTTTATGATACGCATATCTTATACACTGATTCGACCTCATAATTTGTTCTTCTGTATAAAAATGATAAGTGACATAATTTCTAACCTCACAAATACTTTCTATCACTTGCTCCGTACTCACATTTACACATTTGATCAATATTTTTTGCTCTAAATCCCTTATCATTCTAAAGAGCTCTTTGTGCTGCTCATCGACCTCCGTCACACCTACTGCTACCTCTTCAACCCAGTCGAATTTAAAGTCAAATGCCATCATTTAGCTCCTATTAATCTTTTCTTCTATCATTCGGCAATTATTTTTATATTTTATTCTTTCTTCAAAAAGTGTCTTTGTGAGTGGCCGATCTAACAAAAACCCTTGTCCATATTCGCACTGAATTGCTTTTACAAAGCTCAGCTGTTCTTTTGTTTCTATACCTTCTACAACGATTGCTATTTTAAGTGCCTGACAGAGCTTTACAATGTATTCAAAAATGATACGCCCTTTTACATCTATCTCAATTTCACAAAGAAATGCACGATCTAACTTAATCGTATCAATGGGTAGTTGTCTGAGAACAGCTAAAGATGAATAGCCCGTCCCAAAATCATCCATCGCAATTTTGAATCCTCTGCAACTTAATGCCTCAATAAGTTGCGTATCTTTACATAATGCCGTCTCTGTAATCTCGATTTCTATCAATCTACTAGGAATCTGATACCATTCTATAATATCGGTAATTTCCTTAATTTCTTTAATATTATGCAGTGTATAGGTAGATAAGTTAACCGATACAGGAACACAAGGCTCTCCGCCATCAAGCCACTCTCTAATATGCCCACACACTTGATCCAAGATATGTAGATCGAGTTGTTTAATCATATTCTCTTGTTCCATAATAGGAATAAATTTTGTAGGTGAAATATATTCCTGATTTTTATATTGCCATCTTACCAGCGCTTCAGCACCAATCATTTTGTAAGTTTCCAAATCATATTTAGGTTGAAAATACACTTCAAATTCCTCATATTCAAATGCTTTTTGAAGAGACTTTTCATTAATATGTCTTTGCATTTATTTCCTCCCTTCAGTATTTTCTAATTAATATTCGACTTATTGTAAACAATCTCTAAAGTTTTGTTTCTCTTTTGTTCCTAAAAACATTTTATATGTTCCCAACTCATATGCCGTTCTAGCAAGAGCATTTATGACATAAAATAGTCCTTTAAGTACATATGTGTAGCGTTCTATGACATCTATTTGAAAAGTTCAAACTTTAACAAAAGCTTGTGGCTACTCCGAATGTAGCCCCAAGCTTTTTATAATTTAAAAGTATTCACTTCTTCAACAAGCTTATCAATGCTCTCTTTTGCCTTGATCGTCTGTGCCATGACTTCTTCTGAGCCTGTGCTAATCTCATAGACACGATCTGCAATATTAGTTGTCCCTATAGCACCTTCACTTGATGCTTGGTTCACCCACTCAATAGACTGTAAGATATTCTCCATATCCTTTGCAAGTGCTAAGGAGGTATCACTCATCTCAGTGATCAGGTTATTGATATACTGTGCATCATCACTATAGTGCTCCGCAACATCTAGCATGTGCTGGTAGTCTGCATCCACTTCATTTTTCATAAAATCCAAAAGCCCATTTGCACTAGATGTCAGGTTGTCTACAGAACCTATCACTTTATCTGTAATCTCTTGAATCTGCATCACCGTAGACTTAGACTGCTCTGCAAGCTTACGGATCTCATCTGCTACAACAGAAAACCCTCTACCTGACTCTCCCGCTCGCGCTGCTTCAATCGCTGCATTGAGTGCCAATAAGTTGGTCTGCTCTGTAATTTTCATGATTGCCTCTGACAAGATCGTGATTTCCCCAACTACTCTTGACGATGCAATTGCTTCCTCAAGTTTTCCTTGCGCTCCCACATAAATCTCATAAGCTTTTGTGCGTGATCTCCCAAAGTTATCTTTTATCTCTAATGCCCTATCATTGATCACCTGGGCATCATCTGCTCCCTTCTTGGAGCAAGCTGTCATATTAAAGATCTCTGTCTTCATCTGCTCAGAGATACGTGTCATATCTTCTGTCGTGGCCGATGTCTCCTCCATGGTAGAAGCAAGTTCCTCCGTCACAGCTGAGATCTCCTGCAAGTTGGCATTGAGCGTTGACATCTGATCTGATACAGTTTTGACATGTCCGTTGATAGAGGCTGCTTCACTTTGGATCTTATAGATCAGCTTCATCAGTGCCTCTTTCATAAAGCGAAGCCCTCTGAAGATAATCCC
>JBOFIR010000273.1:0-7809 GCA_051650265.1 Cellulosilyticaceae bacterium | reverse complement strand
ATAGACTGTATAAAATTATTAGGAGATGATACCCTTGGAGCGTAGTATGCAATAAAAGCAAACTTATCAAAAAGAGCATCACAACCTAATCAAAATGTCTACTTAAAGCTAGGTTTTATCATCACTTGATTAAGTAATCAGATGATTAACTTGAGTATTTATAGTGCCAGTTTGACCTCTAAGATAAAACTAAGTGCTACCCAAAGTCAGTGCATAGATTATTTTTAAGAGGGATGGGCTATCACTCAAGAATCGTTAGAGAACTTAGAAGAGTACGTTAAAACTAAACTTTATACAGACAAGAAAAAGAGTAAGAACTTATAAGGGTTCTTGCTCTTTTTTTGTAAATAAAATATAAATTAATATTCTGACTATAAAAGAAGGATTAGACAATACAAAAAGAGAATAGTTATAAGGAACAAGGATAAAGAGTAGGAGGAAAAAAGATGGATTATCAAACACGGGCTAGACACTTAGTCGCTCAAATGACACTAGCAGAGAAAATGGCTCAAATGAAGTATGATGCCCCAGCGATTGAAAGGCTAGGGGTTCCAGAATATAATTGGTGGAATGAATGTTTACATGGTGTGGGACGCTCAGGCGTTGCAACAGTATTCCCACAAGCTATTGGAATGGCAGCAAGTTTTGATAAAACCTTACTTTTTGAGGTGGCAACAGCCATTTCAGATGAAGCACGTGCAAAGTATAATAGTTACAAACAATTTGGCTATACAGAGATTTATCAAGGGTTAACGTATTGGTCCCCTAATATTAATATTTTTAGAGATCCTCGCTGGGGAAGAGGGCATGAAACTTATGGGGAAGATCCTTATCTCACAGGAGAGATGGGAGCTGCTTTTATTAAAGGGCTTCAAGGAGAAGACCCAAACTGGCGTAAGGTAGATGCAACAATTAAGCATTATGCTGTACATAGCGGACCAGAGGGAGGAAGACATAGTTTTGATGCAAAGGTAGAGGCTAAAGATTTGTTTGAGACTTATCTTTGGGCGTTTGAGTATTGTATTAAACATGCAGACCCTTCAGCTGTTATGGGGGCGTACAATCGTATTAATGGGGAACCTTGTTGTGGGAGTGAAACTTACCTGAAAAAAACCTTATTTGAAACCTTAGGATTTCAAGGGTATGTCGTTTCAGATTGTGGAGCCATTTGTGATATCAATGAGTATCATAAAGTTACGGCGAATAAAGCAGAGAGTGCGGCTTTGGCGGTGAATAATGGCTGTCATCTGAATTGTGGAGATGCTTATCAATGGCTCAAGACAGCAGTAGCATGTGACTTAGTAAGTGAGGACACTATTACTGCAGCGGTAGAGAAATTATTTGAAGCAAGATTTCGTTTAGGGATGTTTGATGAGGCGTGTATTTATCATCAAATTGACTATGATGTAATAGGATGTGAGCAGCATCAGGCACTTAATTTACGAATGGCAGAAGAGAGTATTGTGTTATTAGAAAATGATGGCATACTCCCGCTAAGTCCCAAGATGTCTATAGCTGTTATAGGACCCAATGCAGATGATCAGAGTGTGTTGCTAGGGAATTACAATGGGACACCTTCAGAGTATGTGACCTTATTAAAAGGGGTTCAAGAACAAGCAGAGGGAAAAGTTTACTATGCTAGAGGATGTGAGAGCTTTAGGGAAGATCTACAGGCATGGGCAGAGCATCCACTCCATGAAGCATTGATAGTCGCCAAAAGAAGTGATGTTGTGATTATGATTATGGGACTTAATCCTTCTATGGAAGGAGAAGAAGGAGATGCTTACAACGGTCAAATGAGTGGAGATAAAAAGGATTTAGAATTACCCAATGCTCAAAAGCAACTTTTTCAAGCAATTCAAGCCATAGGCAAACCTATTGTATTTGTGAATGTATCAGGAAGTGCTATTAATTTGACAGAGCAAAAGGTATGTAATGCAGTCATTCAATGTTTCTATCCCGGAGCACTTGGTGGAAGGGCATTAGGAAACATTTTATTTGGTAAAACTAATCCCAGTGGCAGATTACCAGTAACCTTTTATTATGATATAGCATCCTTACCACCTTTTGAATGTTATGAGATGAAAAACCGTACCTATCGTTACTTTGAGGGAGACGTGTTATATCCTTTTGGCTATGGATTAAGTTATACGACTTTTGAGTATAAACAGATAACATGTAAGCAAGTAGGAGATTGTATGCATGTAAGTGTGACATTAATGAATACAGGTACATGTGCAGGAGATGAAGTGATTCAACTTTATGTGACTTATGCAGAAGGGGAGTCTAAACGTCAGCCAAGGTGCCGATTAATTGGGTTTGAACGTGTGTATCTGTTAATAGGAGAAGCGCAAACATTAGAGATGACTATACCGATAGAGCACCTCTTATTAATTGATGAACAAGGAGAGAAGTATCTACCAGCAGGTGACTGCACAGTGATAGTTGCTACAGATAGCCGTTTGCAAAAAGGAACAAGTTGTCAAATAAGATTTCAATCATATTATGAAGAGGGGTAAATATGCTTAATCAAATACAAATCCAGCGTATGCTAGGCAAATTAAAACGATTTGAAGAAATGATTTTTTCTAAGATTTTTGAAAAAATAGATACCATTGAAGTAACGGCGTATCAAACAAAGGAACAACTGTATCAAATGCCTGATCAAGCACTGACTTCACCGATTAAAAGCGGTGAGATATGGGGTGGAGAAGCATATATGTATTGTTGGTTTGTAGGGGCATACACTGTCCCACAAAAATTTGAAGGGATATCTTTATTTCTTCGCCCTCAGGTGGGTGGCTATGAAGGATTACTTTGGGTAGATGGTCAGCCTTTTGGGAATTTTGCTTCTAAAATACTTATGGGTTCTCATGGTAATCATTATTGCAAGATGATTGCAAAGGAGCCACTAGAGGGACAAAAAATAGCACTTGCATTGGAGTGCTATACAGGTCACTACATCAAAGGAACCCAACCCTTTGAAAACGAAACGATTCCTGATTTTAAATTTACTTACGAATCAATAGATGTTTGTATAAAAAATGAAACGATAGCAGATTTCTACTTTGACTTACGTACATTGTTAGAATTAATGAAAGTATTGCCAGATACGAGTTATCGTAAAGCAGAAATTATAAAGGTCATGACAAGGCTTCATGAAGTGCTTTATTACGATATAGAAGCAGTAGAGCCAGCAGTTTTATTAGAAACCTTGAGAACTGGGCGCGAGATAATGGCAGAAGCTTTGAGGCAAACCAATGGACCTTCTGAGCCATCTGTAGGCATTATTGGACATAGTCATATGGATACAGCTTGGTTGTGGCATTTGGATGAAACGATCAAAAAATGTGCAAGGACCTATGCGAATCAAATGACTTTGATGGAGTGTTATCCAGAGTATCAATTTGTTCAGAGTTCAGCTTACCATGGTGAAATGATTAGAGTACATTATCCTGAGTTATTTGAAAGGATCAAAGAGAAAGTAGCAGAAGGACGCTATGAACCGAATGGCGGTGTGTGGGTAGAATGTGATTGTAATATTACTTCAGGTGAATCGATGATTAGACAATTTTTATGGGGACAAAGATTTACAAGAGAGCACTTTGGCTATACTTCAGATGCTTTTTGGCTACCAGATACTTTTGGTTACTCAGCGGCTATTCCTCAGATTATGAAAGGCTGTGGCGTAGACTACTTCTTGACCACTAAAATTGCTTGGAATGATACCAATACATTTCCTTATGATACTTTTTGGTGGAAGGGAATAGATGGTACCAAAGTTTTTGCTCACTTTAATAAAACACACATATGGCCCTCACCTGCAGATGTGTACCCGCTTTTACATGACCAAAGCAATAATGATAGCGTGAAACAAAAGCATGTGGCTAATCGTAAATTAGTGTCTTATGGATTTGGAGATGGAGGGGGTGGACCTCAGTTTGAAATGATCGAGATGGCTAGAAGATGTAAAGACCTAGAAGGCTGTCCCAAAATGGAACATACAAGTGTGAGTGGGTTTATGCAGGAGCTGGAACAATCAGTAGTACATCCTTCTACATATAGTGGAGAACTTTATCTAGAATTGCATAGAGGAACTTTAACTAATCAACATGAAATTAAACGCAACAATCGTCTAGCAGAAATTGCCTTACATAATTTGGAATATCTAACAGTTCAAAATGCAGTGGCAACAGATACAGTAGCGACAGATACACACTATCGAGTACATCAAAATACAGTGTTAGTCAACCAATTCCATGACATTTTACCTGGTACTTGTATCCCGAGAGTGCATGATGAGTGCAAAGCGGCCATGACTAATGTGCTGAATGAGGTGACACAACTAACTGAGCAGGCTATAACTGTGTTAGCCCAAGATCAAGCACGCACCATTACCTTTGTGAATCCTACTTCTTTTGTAAAACAAGATAGTTTAGCAGTTGCTAATCAAGATGGACTTAAGATAGCAGGAGGATATCCACAACAAATTATAGAAGATTTATATGGGCATAAAAAATTGATGGTAGCAGGCATTGCCATTGACCCGTATGCGAGTCAGGTGATTCAGCTTGAACCAGGAGAAGTAGAAAGCCCATCGGTTTTTGAAGTCAATGAGGATCATATTATAACACCGTTTGCAAAGGTGAGTTTTGATGAAAACGGTTATATAACAAGTTTTGTAGACCGCTTAGCACAGCGGGAACTTAGAGGAGAAGGCTATGCACTCAATACCTTTTTAATAGCAGAGGATGTACCTACTGCTTGGGATAATTGGGATGTAGATGCGGATATGCAATTAAAGCTAAAGGATACTGCTAAGTTAATGAAACGAGAAGTTGTTGCTGAGGGGGCCGTAGAGCTTCGTATACGCAGTAGCTATCAGCTCACGCCACACTCCACACTCAAACAAGATATGATTTTCTATGCCCATTCACCCATTGTAAAATTTGAGACTTTAATAGATTGGCAAGATAACCATCGTTTCTTAAAAACAGCTTTTGATACGTCTATTTTCAGTGACTTTGTAAGACAAGAAATTCAATTTGGGTATCTCAAACGTCAGACGACTCGTAATACGTCTATTGAACAAGCGCAATTTGAAGTACTTAATCACAAATATACGGATCTTTCAGAAACACAATATGGCATCGCTTTAATAAATGATTGTAAGTATGGGATTTCAGTGTATGAAGGTCAAATGAGGTTATCCCTTCATAAAGGTGGATGTAGGCCAGATGATAGGGGAGATAAAGGTCAACATTACTGTGAATATGCTTTTGCACCACATCAAGGAGGATTTAGTACAGAAAATGTCATCAAACCTGCATATGCACTCAATTACAAACCGATTGAAGTGAGAGGAAATAGAAGCATACCATCATTTGTTCACACCACTCAGGCTAATATTATTATTGAAACCATAAAGCCTTGTGAAACGTGTGAGAAGGCTTATATATTACGTTTATATGAAGCAGAGGGAACTTATACACATACAAAAGTGCAATTCCAGCATAAACCACAAGCAATCAGTCTGACCAATATGTTAGAAGAAGTACAAGAATCATTTGCAACAACTGAAAACTTAGATTTAACCTTTAAGCCATTTGAAATTAAAACACTCAAAGTGAGCTATTAATTAAACCAAAGTATTAAGAGCCCATTGCAAGTGGTGTTCTTAATACTTTTTTTGAATGGGAGATGGAATGATGTTGAGGTTAACGAAGGAAAAAGCATTTTATAGTAACTTTTTTTCGTTATTTTTTGTTTTGGTATTACAAAATATTTTAGTTTTGAGTGTCAATTTGATTGATAATATTATGATAGGGGCCTATAGTGAAGTAGCTTTAGCAGGTGTTGCAGCAGTCAATCAAATTCAATTTATTTTACAACAAATGATGAATGGGATTGGTGATGGTGCAGTCGTTTTAGCAAGTCAATACTGGGGACAAAAAACACTAGAACCGATAAGAAAGCTTTCAGCCATTGCTATTAGAATGGGACTTGTGATTGCTATTGTTTTATTTGTGATTGTGACTTGTTTTCCGCATCAAGTTCTGGGACTTTTTACAAATGATAAAGCGATCATTTTAGAAGGGATGCACTACTTACAGATTATCAGATGGAGCTATGTTGTTTTTGCTATTACCACACTTTTATTAGCAACACTACGAAGTGTAGAAACAGTAAAAATAGCTTTTTATATTTCTATATCCACACTATTGATTAACTGTTGTATCAATTATATCTTAATTTATGGACGATTTGGGGCGCCAGAACTTGGGGTAAGAGGTGCTGCGATCGGGACATTAACAGCAAGATGTGTAGAGCTAGGGATTGTCCTTTATTTCATTGTTTTTAAAGAAAAGAAATTAAGACTGAAGCTACAGATGTATTTTAAATTGGATTATGCTTTATTAAAAGATTATTGGCAGGTGAGTTTACCCGTTTTTATAGTAGCAACTATGTGGGGGGCTTCAACTGCTTTACAAACAGTTATTTTGGGACATATGAATGCCCATGCTATTGCGGCTAATAGTGTCGCGTCAACCTTATTTCTTATTTTAAAAGTAGCAGCTGTAGGAGCCAGCGCCTCAGCCACCATCATTATAGGCAAAACGATAGGTGCAGGAAAATTAGATGCGGTTAAATCGTATACACAAACATTACAAGTAATCTTTATTGGAATAGGACTATTGACCAGTATAGCTTTATTTGTACTGAGGGTGCCTATACTCAGCTTATATAATTTATCAGCAGAAACAAAAGAGTTAGCCAATGCATTCTTATTAGTGCTCTGTGTTACTTGCATTGGGACAGCGTATCAGATGCCTGTTTTGACAGGCATTGTAAGAGGTGGAGGGGATACACGGTTCGTAATGATTAATGATTTAATTAGTATTTGGTGTATTGTCTTACCTGTTTCTTTTTTAGCTGCATTTGTTTGGGAGTGGTCTCCTGTAGTGGTAGTATGCTGTCTAAATAGTGATCAAATCTTTAAGTGTGTAGCCGCTGCAATTAAGGTGAATCGGTATCGCTGGATTAAGAAGTTAACAAACCCAGTGAATGATTTGTGTGTATAAAATGAAAAAATGTGGAATAAGCAGAATAAATAGTATAAAATAAAGAAAGATGTATTAAAAATTATTCATTATTTTAAAAGTATTATACAAATCAAGGAGTGTACTTATGAGTCAAAAACCAATGAATATCTTATTTATTACAAGTGATCAACAGCATTATGATACAATAGGGGCATTTAATCCGGAAGTCAAAACCCCTTATTTGGATCAATTAGTGAAAGAAGGGACCTATTTTAATCGTGCGTATACACCGAACCCTACTTGTACACCGACTAGAGCAAGTATGATTACAGGGCAGTATCCATCACAACATGGAGCGTGGACTTTAGGAACGAAGTTGCCAGAGGACATCCCAACGATTGGAGATTACTTACAAAAACAAGGCTATCGCACAAGCTTAGTAGGGAAAGCGCATTTTCAACCGGTTAAGTCTACGGAGGAGTATCCTTCTTTAGAATCCTATCCTCTTTTTCATGATTTAGAGTATTGGAGTAAGTTTGATGAACCTTTTTATGGTTTTGATCATGTAGAGCTTGCACGTAATCATACGGCAGAGTACTTAGTTGGCCAACATTATGCAGTATGGATGGAAGAAAAGGGATGCAAAAATTGGAGAGATTATTTTAATGAACCTATAGGGCTATTAGGGAAAGATGTAGAAGGTGTCTGGCCTATTCCAGAGGAGTACCATTATGATACATGGATTGCAGAACGTACGATAGCGCAG
>JBOFIR010000272.1:0-38184 GCA_051650265.1 Cellulosilyticaceae bacterium | reverse complement strand
AGGGCTACCAATAATTGTAGTACCTAATGAAGGCCAGCAGTGGTTAGACCGAATTATAAAAATAAAGGAGAAATATTAATGAGTAAACCAATTGTAGCAATTATAGGTAGACCAAACGTAGGAAAGTCTACTCTATTTAATAGATTAGCTAAAGCACGTATTTCAATTGTGGATGATACACCAGGCGTAACAAGAGACCGTATTTATGCGGATGTAGAGTGGCTCACTCACAAATTT
This sequence comes from Cellulosilyticaceae bacterium, assembly GCA_051650265.1. Lineage (GTDB taxonomy): Bacteria > Bacillota > Clostridia > Lachnospirales > Cellulosilyticaceae > JBOFEH01. The sequence continues at coordinate 37,947 of JBOFIR010000272.1, read as the reverse complement.
ACAATGATTGATACAGGTGGTATTGAGCCAGATAGTACAGATATCATCTTAAGTCAGATGAGAAGACAAGCTGAAGCTGCAATTGAGTCTGCAGATGTGATTATCTTCCTAGTAGATGTGAAGACAGGCTTAACAGATTCAGATATGCACGTTGCTAATATGCTTCGTAAATCACACAAACCAGTTATCGTTGTTGTTAACAAAGTAGATGATATGCAAAAACAAATGATGGGTGTATACGAGTTCTATAACTTAGGTCTTGGGGATCCTATTCCAATTTCTGCAGGACAACCACTTAACTTAGGCGATATGCTTGATGAGGTTGTTAGTCACTTCCCGCCACAAGTAGAGGAAGAAGAAGAAGACAATGTGATTCGTGTAGCATTAATTGGTAAGCCAAATGTAGGAAAATCATCTCTTATCAATCGTATTGTAGGCGAAGAGCGTGTAATCGTAAGTGAAATTGCGGGAACAACACGTGATTCTGTGGATACTGAGATCGAGATTGCGGGCCAAAAATATGTGTTTATCGATACGGCTGGTCTTCGTAAAAAGAAAAAAGTAAAAGAAGATATTGAAAAATACAGTATCATTCGTACAGTTGCAGCTGTAGAGCGTGCAGATATTGTTCTCATTATGATTGATGCAGAAGAGGGGATTACAGAGCAAGATACAAAAATTGCTGGTGTAGCCCATGAAGCAGGTAAAGGATGTATGGTTGTTGTTAATAAGTGGGATTCTATTGAAAAAGATGACAAAACAATGAATCACTACCTTAAAGATATTACAAATACATTAGCTTACATGCAATATGCGCCACTCATGTTCATCTCAGCTAAGACAGGACAACGTGTGAATAAGTTATTCGAGATGATTCAAGCAATCTCTGAGAATCAAACACGTCGTATTAGTACAGGTGTACTCAATGATGTACTTTATGAAGCGATGGCGATGAATCAACCACCTTCAGATAAAGGTAAACCACTCAAAATCTTCTATATGACACAAGTAAGTATTAAACCACCTACATTCGTTATTTTTGTTAACGATAAAGAATTGATGCACTTCTCATATGTACGTTATATCGAAAATCAAATGAGAGAGGCCTTTGGATTTAAGGGAACACCTGTTAGATTCATTGTTAGAGAAAAGGGAGGCAGGGACTAAGCAATGTATAAGCTCATAGCACTTGGTATAGGATATTTGCTCGGGGGAATTCAGACAGCTATTTTGTATGGCAAGATGAAGGGCATGGATATCCGTGATCATGGAAGTGGTAATGCTGGCGCAACAAACACATTAAGAGTGCTCGGTAAAAAAGCTGCACTTCTTGTATTTGTTGGGGATTTACTCAAAGCTATTTTTGCAGTGGCACTGTGTAAATGGCTTTTCCCAGAACAAGCTTTATTGGCAGGACTTTATGCAGCAATCGGCGCTATTATAGGACATAGTTATCCATTATTCTTTGGGTTTAAAGGAGGAAAAGGGATCGCTGTGACAGTAGGTGCTATCTATTTCATTGATATACGTATTGGACTTATTGTAAGTGTTGTATTTATCTTATCAGCACTGATTACAAGGATTGTTTCACTCAGTTCAATGCTACTCACTACAGGTGTACCTATTTGTATCTTGATTTTTTACAAAGGGTATGATCACCTGATGGAAGCCTTCATTTTAGGCTGTGTGATTGCAGTTATAACAATTTATAGACATAAGGCGAATATCGTACGTTTGATAAATGGAACAGAATCAAAACTTGGTTCTAAGAAATAAAGGAGGGCTATGAGTGAGTAAAATTGCCATCATAGGAGCAGGAAGTTGGGGGTTAGCACTTGGACTACTGCTCAATGAAAAAGATAACGAAGTCATCTTTTGGTGTCATCAAGAGGCAGAAAAAGAAGCCATTCTTGCATCAAGAGAAAATAAAAGATGTTTACCAGGGGTAAAAATTCCACTAGAGGTAACGTTTACAACATCTATGGCTGAAGCATTAGTAGGCAGAGACCTTGTAGTACTTGCGGTGCCATCTAAAGTGATCCGTCAGACGACAAAGAGTATGGCACCTTATCTTGAACCACAGACAGTTGTGGTGAATGTCTCAAAAGGTATTGAAGACGTGACTTATATGACACTTTCAGAGGTTGTGGAGTCAGAAGTTCCAAATCCAGTTGTTGTATTATCAGGTCCAAGTCATGCAGAAGAAGTGGCAAGACATCTCCCAACGACTGTTGTAGCAAGTAGCAAAAACATGGAAGCGGCGGAGTATGTACAAGATGCTTTCATGACACAGCATTTTAGGGTCTATACCAATCCAGACATATTGGGTGTGGAGATTGGTGCGGCGCTCAAAAATGTCATTGCACTAGCTGCAGGTATTGTAGAGGGTATGGGCTTCGGAGATAATACGAAAGCAGCACTGATTACAAGGGGGATTGCAGAAATCTCACGTCTAGGTGTTGCTATGGGTGCAGATGCCAATACTTTTAGTGGCCTTACAGGAATGGGAGATCTCATTGTAACCTGTACAAGTGGACATAGTCGTAATAGACGTGCAGGGGAGCTCATCGGGCAAGGTCATACACTTGATGAGGCAATCAAGAAGGTAAATATGGTTGTAGAAGGTGTACCAACGACAAAGGGTGCTTATGCACTTATGAGAAAATACAATGTGGATATGCCTATTCTCAATGCCATTCATGAAGGACTTTTTGAAGGAAAGCCTATTGTTGAGGCAGTGAAAAGTCTTATGGCACGGGACAAAAAAATGGAAGATTTTAGCTAAAAGATTTTGGAATATCTCAATGACTGCCACATATATTTAAAATGTACCCATACATTTTAAATATATGAAGGAGGTCATGATGATGGAGTATTACGATATATACAGAGACATCTCTGAAAGAACAAACGGAGATATATACCTAGGCGTAGTAGGGCCAGTAAGGACAGGTAAATCCACATTCATCAAGCGTTTTATGGAAGCACTTGTGATTCCAAACATTGAAAATGAATATAGCAAAGATCGTGCACAAGATGAGCTTCCACAAAGTGGTGATGGGAAGATGATTACAACAACTGAGCCTAAGTTTATTCCAAATGAAGCAGTTGGGATCACTATTGGTGGGGACTTTGATGTACGTGTACGTATGATTGACTGTGTAGGCTATATGGTGCCAGAAGCAGAAGGGCATATGTATGCTAACAACACACCTCGAATGGTCAAGACACCTTGGTTTGAACAGGAAATTCCTTTTACACAAGCAGCTGAGGTTGGCACAAAGAAAGTTATTACAGACCATTCAACAATTGGGATTGTAATCACTACTGATGGTACGGTTACAGATATTCCTAGAAATAGTTACATAGAAGCAGAAGAAAGAGTAATTGCTGAGCTCAAGAAGATTGGCAAACCTTTCGTTGTGATCTATAACACCAAAAAACCATTTGACCAACAAGTGCAAGAGGATGCAGCTGCATTATCACGTGAATATGATGTGCCTGTAATGCCTATGGACATTGCGCAAATGAAAGTGGAAGATATCAATCAAATCCTTGAGAAGGTGCTTTACGAGTTCCCTCTCAATGAGATTCAATTTATGCTTCCTAAGTGGGTTGAAGCTTTGGACAACAACCATTGGTTGAAAAAGCAATGGGTAGGCTATATCAAAGAGTTCATTTATCCTTTAGAGAATATCAGACAGATGAAGCAGGCATTAGATAAATTCCGTGAGCTTGATTTTGTTAAAGGAATCTATTTGGAGCGTATTCAGTTAGGTGAAGGTGTTGTTAAGATTGATGTGAACACTACAGAAGAGCTGTTCTATAATATCTTATCTGAGACAACAGGCATGGAGATCAATGGAGACCATGAACTCATGGCACTTATCAAAGATTTGGCACAAACCAAGCGTGAATATGATAAAGTGGCCTACGCACTAGAAGAAGTGAAAGAGAAAGGATATGGTGTGGTAACACCAACTTTCGAGGAGCTTACACTAGAAGAGCCAGAGATTGTGAAACAAGGTAACCGTTTTGGCGTCAAATTACGTGCAAGCGCACCAAGTTATCATATCATCAAAGCTAATATTCAAACAGAGGTTTCACCAATCGTAGGAACTGAAAAACAAAGTGAGGATTTGGTGAACTACCTTTCAAGTGAATTTGATACAGATCCAACAAAGATTTGGCAGTCTAATATCTTTGGTAAATCATTACATGAGATGGTAAATGAAGGCCTTCAAAACAAGCTTTGCCGTATGCCTGAAGATGCACAGCAAAAGCTTCAAGAAACACTTCAAAAAATTATTAATGAAGGTAATGGTGGTTTAATCTGTATCTTATTATAAAGGCGCATTCGTGCCTTTATTTTTTTGTATATTTTTTCAAAACATATTATAAAATCTTTGTTAACAAAAATTAACTAAAGGACAAATTTAATCCGTATCCTATTGTCATATTGTGGATTTCATTATATCATGGAGGTATTAGAAGATTATATTGGAAGTGAATACATGAAAAAAACAGATCAGAAAAAAAGCAAACAAATTACTAAGAGTCAACCAACGTCTTATACAGATTATCGTAAAAAGGCTCCAAGCAGTAATACATATAATTTAGAAGAATATAGAAGGACGAAGCAAACGACAGGTAAGCAGGCAGGTGGGCAACAAAGCAGTAGTAAGAAAAATGCCTCAAAGAAAACAGCATCCAAACAGCCTAAGACACAAAGCACTTACAAAAGCGCATATCAAAATCCGTATACAACACGTTACCAGGCACCATCACAGCCGGCTAAATCACAACAAAAATCAGCAGAAGAACGACGTGCTGATATCAAAAAGAAGAATAAACTCACTAGAGCCGAGATGCAAAGGCTCAAGGAGAGAAGAAGAAAGGCCTACAGACTACGTCTATTTGGACTAGCTGTTATGAGCCTATTTTGTGTGTATGCAGGTATTAAGGTGGTACAAACATTAAATTACCCAAAGATTTCTTATCAAACGGTGCAAATGGGTGTGATTGACAATTCCAAGAAACTAGAAGGGATTGCAGTGCGTGATGAAAAGGTTTATATGAGTAAAGAAAGTGGCAATCTCCACTACCTGGTTGGGGAGGGACAGAAGGTTGCAAAGAATAAGGAAGTCTGTATGATTGCTGAAGATGCCGCAGTAGAGAGTCTAGGGACACAGCTAGATGATATTGATCGTTCACTTTATAATATTCAAGAGAAAAGGGAGAATCTTTCAACCTACCAACCAGAGCTCCATAATTTGAATACAGCGGTCTCACAAGAAATGAAACAGTACTATAATCAATTAGGTAATAGTGGCGCTGATCGGATTTATGTGCTTAGAAAAGAACTTAATCATATTATCCAAACAAGAACGGATATCTATGTACAAGATGAGACAGTACGCACAGAGGCCATTCAAGCAAATAGACAAGATGTGTCTCAAAATCTAGAGGGCAAAAAGAAAATGACTTTTGCAGAGGATGCAGGGATTGTTTCTTATAACATGGATGGATTAGAGGCAGAGTTATCATTAGGAAAGCTCGCGGAAATGGATTATGTCGCATTCAAAAAACTACTTCAAGAAAGTAAAAAAGGTGACGGTATGAAAACCACTTTACATGCTGTTGCAAAAGAACCTCTGTTTAAGGTTGTGACAAAAGATGAGTGGGCCGTGGTAGCGTATGTTAATCTTGATGAGGCAGTGCAGTATGAAGTGGGTAAAAAATATGATTTAATTTTCCCAGAGCTGGGCAATCAACATGTGATGTTCACATTAGAAGGTAAGGAAGAACAAGAGAGCAGAGTGCGACTAGTCTTTAAAACACGTGATCAAATCAATAAGTTTTTAGGAGAAAGAGTTGTGAACTTCACTGTGGGTGAAACACGCGCAGAGGGACTAAAAATTCCACTTCAAGCAATCTTAGAAAAGAATTTATTCCCTATTCCAGAAAAGTATCTTACGGAGAAGGATCATAAAAAAGGTGTGATGCGTGTTAAAGGTGAACTAATGGAATTTATCCCTGTATCTGTTCAGTATTATAATGAAGAAAAGGCTTATGTTTTACAAGAGATGAATAAGACAGGTGCATTAATGATTGGTGATGTGATTAAACTAGCAGAGGGAGCGGAAAAAGTGACGCTCAAAGAGGTAGTGACAGAGACAGGTGTCTACACAGTGAATGGGCGATTTGCACAGTTTAAACCTATTGAGGTCATCATGGTTAATGATGAGTCAGCAATTGTTTCTAAAGGTGGTAAGACTAAACTCAAAGAATTTGATCAAATTATCTCAAATCCGAAGAGTATCAATCAGGATCAATTATTAAGAGCCATGAACGTTCAAAATGAATAGCAAGGAGTATGAATCATGGAAAAAAGCATTCAGGTGATTACTAACAAGATAGAAGCAACAGCAAAAAGGGCAGGCCGCAAGCCTCATGAAATTCAGTTGATTGCTGTTTCTAAGACTTATCCAATAGCTGCGATTGAAGAAGCAATGCAGTATGGATGCCAAGATTTTGGTGAAAACAAAGTACAAGAGCTCATGAGTAAAGTCGAGCAGATTGGGGATCAGGTGAACTGGCACCTTATTGGTCATCTACAGACGAATAAAGTGAAGTATGTGATCGGGCATGTCGCATTGATTCATTCTGTGGACCGTATGCGCTTGATTGATGAAATTCAAAAGCAAGCTTCAAAAAAAGATGTTGTAACCGAGATATTGCTAGAAGTGAATGTTGCACAGGAGGACTCAAAACATGGCTTTTGTGTAGTGGAGGTGCCAGAGGTCGCAGCTTATATTAGTCAGCTATCTCATGTACGCCTAAAGGGGCTGATGACGGTAGCACCTTATGTGGAGAATCCTGAGGATAATCGCCAAATATTCAAGGATCTGAGGCAGTTATCGGTTGACATACAAAAACAAAACATGAATAATATAGATATGGCAACATTATCAATGGGGATGAGCAACGATTACGAAGTCGCAATCGAAGAGGGTGCCACTATGGTTCGTATAGGAACGGCTATTTTTGGCGAGAGAAATTACGAGAGATAGAAAATTCGAGGAGGAATTAACGATGAGAGATATGTTTAATAAAGTAAAAGGGATGTTTGGTCCGCAAGATGAAGATTACGATGAGGATGATTATGATGAAGAAGAAATGGAAGAACAAGTAGAGCCAATTCACAAACATCGTCCAACCTCTGTTGTACCACCAGTACCACAACAGCCACCACATAAAGTATTACCAATAACAAGTCCAGCTCAAAGTAAAATGGAAATTTTAAATTTCTCAATGACAAGTGATGATAAAACAGCTGACATTAGTCAATATATCAAGAGTAGAAAACCAATCATTGTCAATATGCAGCAGCTTGAACCAAGTGTGAGACAACGCGTTGTAGACTATCTCACAGGTGCATGTGAAGCGCTTAATGGGACAGTAGGTAAAGTAGCAGAAGATATCTTAATTTTTGCACCTGAAAATGTTAATATCACAGCGGACCAAGTGCGTGAAAAAAATACTTGGCATAACGCATAGACCATGCAGTTAAGACGCATTGAATGGGAGAAGATTCAGCAGCCAGAGGAAAAACAATTTCTCAAGATGCTTAGTGATCATGAATACAGGTTTGAGATGCAACGCAGAAGTTTATTTACGGATTTCTATCAGATAGGGTGGATGAAGGATGTGTTGTGTCGCTATTTGGGGCATGAACAATTACCAGGACTGGTTTTTATCGGGGGATATGAAGAGGCAGAGCGTACAGTAGCAGGATTTGTAGATGAATATGGACTTGATGAAGAACCTATTCGCGCACTGCGAATTGATGTCAGAACTGGCCTTGGTAAACCCTTATCACATAGAGATTACTTGGGTGCACTACTAGGTCTTGGCATAGAACGAAGCAAAGTGGGTGACTTGATCATTGACGAGGACGGGGCCTACATGATTGTAAAACCACCTTTAGATGATTTTATTCAATGGAACCTGACGGGTATAGGACGTTATCAGCAGTTAACGATCACCCCTGTGAGCTGTGATGAGATTAAAGTGAGTCAGCCTCAGATCAAAGCAATTCGTGGCACCGTTGCTTCTTTACGTGCAGACAGTGTATTTGCATTAGCATTTGGTGTCTCTAGATCTACAGTAGTAAAACTCTTGCAAAATGAAAAAGGATTACGGTTTGGGAGCACTGTCACAGCAAATACCTTGCTTAAAGAAGGTGATGTCTGTGTACTTAGAGGCTATGGTAAGTTTCGCCTTGGCCAAATAAGTGGACTAACTAAAAAGGACAGGCTCAGTATTGAAATTGAAAAATATGTGTAGGGGGTAGAAAAATATGTTATCACCAGTGGATATTCAAAATAAAGAATTTAGAAAGGCCAAAATTGGTGGCTATCACGTTGAAGAAGTGAATGACTTTTTAGATGAAGTTTTAGAAGCTTATCAACAAATTACAAAAGAGAATTTTGAGCTTAAAGATAAAGTAAATATGCTCAATGAAAATATTCAGTATTACCGCACGATGGAAGCGACAATTCAGAACGCGCTTGTACTTGCAGAAAAGACAGCACAGGATACAAAGACACTCGCTTATGAAAAAGCAGATCAGATTAAAAAAGAAGCCGAGCAAAAGGCAGAAGGCATCATTGATCAGGCAAAAAAAGATGTGTATCATCTTACTCAAGAAGCTGAAGATCTCAAAAAACATTATCAAAGTATTAAGATTCAGGTAAGACAGTTGCTTCAAGGGCAATTAGAAATTGTTGAAAAACATCAGATTGCACATGCGGAGCTGCCGATTAAAGAAAGAGAAGTCACTTTTGAAGTCGTACCTGAGCCAGTACCAGATATGGTGGGGGATGCAGAGGATTTCTATACAAAAGAGTTTAAGGTTATTGATCATGCAGAATAATGAGGTAAAAACCGTATATATTACGGAAGACTTTAGGCAATTAGGTGATTGTGTAACAGCACTTGGCAAAGTAAGTCAATTTATGATTATTACAGATTCAAATGTGTCACAGTATTATCTAAGTGAAGTCAAAGAGGTACTATCTGGTATTGCACCCGTGGCTACATACAGCTTTGTAGCAGGTGAGCCGTCGAAACATTTTGAAACAGTATTTGAAGCATACAACAAATTGCTTGAGGTGAAATTTGACCGTAGTGGTATGATTATTGCCTTGGGAGGTGGCGTTGTTGGTGATCTAGCTGGATTTGTAGCGGCGAGTTATATGAGGGGAGTACCGTTTATTCAGATTCCTACGACAATCGTTGCACAAAATGATAGTAGTATCGGTGGTAAGGTTGGTATTGACTATCACCAGCATAAGAATATGGTAGGTGCATTTTATCTTCCCAAACTGATCTATACAAATATCAATACACTTCAGACATTGCCACCGAGAGAAATCATAGGTGGTTTGAGTGAGGTCATTAAACATGGACTTATTAGTGATCAGGTGCTTTATGATTATTTAGTAGGACATGTGGATAAAATATTAACTAAGGATGTGCAGGCAATACGCTTCATTACTGAACGTTCTTGTGCAGTAAAAGTGGGTGTTGTCACAGAGGATCCTACAGAAAAGGGATTAAGGCGAATCTTAAACTGTGGGCATACCATAGGACATGCAATTGAAACTTTATATGCATTTAAGTGGATTCATGGTGAATGTGTGGGTTATGGCATGGCTATGGCAGCTTGGCTGAGCCATCAGAGAGGTTATTTGACAAAAGAAGTGGTTGATCAAATTCTTGTATTAATCAAGGCATATGGATTAATGAAAGAGCCTCTTACACTAGATGCAGAGGCAATCTATGAGCAGATGGCATTTGATAAGAAAAAGGCTCATGGTAAGATTCCATTTGTTTTATTAGAGCAGATTGGAAAAGCAATTATTGTAGATGATGTAGGTCAGCAAGAGATTATAGAAGCGATAGAGTGGGTCAAACAAAAGTGCATTTAGCACTTTTTGTTTTTCTAACCTAAATGAGGAGGAACGAAAATGAGATTTTTAGTGCCACTAAGCATTCTTTTATTAGTTGGTCTTGACCAATGGGTAAAATACTGGGCTGAAACAACTTTAAAGGCGATGGGAGATATGACACTTTGGCCAGGGGTATTTCATTTGGCATATGTGGAGAATAGGGGAGCGGCTTTTGGCATGATGCAAGGCAAGCAATGGTTCTTCATCATTGTGACGGTTATTGTGTTAGGCGGAGTATTATGGTATTGGCGAAAAATCCCTATTAATAGAACAGGAGTCTTTATGAAAGTGGCCCTTGTCTTAGTGATGAGTGGGGCAATTGGGAATCTCATTGACCGTGTCTGGCTCAATTATGTGAGAGATATGTTTTACTTTATACTGATTGATTTCCCAGTATTTAATGTCGCGGATATTTGTGTGGTAGTGGGTGTTATCCTACTCATTCCCATTATTTTATTTGGGGATATAGAAGAAATTGAGTAAAGAGGCCAAAAGACAGCAAATTATATAGTAAAGGAATGACAACATGGAGCAGATGATGGAATTGATTGTTGAAGAAAATGACAATCTAAGGATTGATAAATACCTTGTGGAGGGACTTGTAGACTTTACCCGTTCATTTATTCAAAAACAAATAGAAGATGGTCAGGTAAAAGTAAATGGGAAGGTCGTACAAGCACGTTATAAAGTTAAGAAAGGTGATCACATTGAAGTAGTTATTCCAGCACCGGTAGAAGTAGATATCGTTGCGGAGGATATCCCAGTAGAGATTGTTTATGAGGATGATGATGTGATTATTGTCAATAAACCACAGGATATGGTGGTACATCCTGCACCAGGGAATTATACAGGTACATTAGTGAATGCATTACTCTATCATTGTAAGGATAAGCTCTCAGGCATTAATGGTGAAATCAGGCCAGGAATTGTTCACCGTATCGATAAGGATACATCAGGACTTCTAATGATTGCCAAAAATGATAAGGCACACCTTGCACTCTCAGACCTCCTCAAAGATCACCATATCACAAGAAAGTATCATGCACTGGTTTATGGTAATTTCAAAGAGGAAATGGGAGAGATTGAAAAACCAATTGGTCGTTCACCAAAGGATCGTAAGAAGATGGCAATTATCCCAGATGGGCGCTATGCCAAGACGCATTACAAAGTATTAGAACAATTTGATAAGTTTAGCTATGTGGAGTTAACACTGCATACAGGTAGAACACATCAGATTCGTGTACACATGACAAGTATTGGGCACCCTTTATTAGGCGATCCAGTATATGGACCAGATAAGCACCCATTCAAGCTGGATAAGCAAATGCTTCATGCAAAAGTACTAGGATTTGAGCATCCAACTACAGGTGAATATGTGGAATTTGAAAGTGAATTGCCAGTATATTTCAAGACAATTCTTGACAAGCTTAGGAAAATGTGATAAGTTTACTACGGTGTAATCCTTTAAGATGGTCCGAGAGGCTAACAAGGATATATATGATTCGGTAAAATAGACATTGTAAGTCCTAAGTATCAAAAAAGCTTATAATGCTCATCATATGTATATCTTAAGGCTTCTTACAATAAGTAAGAAGCTTTTTTATTGGGTGTGTAACTTGGGAGAATGAAAATCTTAGAGTGACAATTAAGAAGACGAAATGTGTACTAAAAAGGAGGATTAAGATGGAAGACATGAAAGTGTTACTAGATGAAGCGGCTATGAATCGTGCGATTACACGTATAGCACATGAGATTATTGAGGCCAATAAAGGTGCAAAAGATATCGTGTTAGTAGGGATTGAGACAAGAGGTGTGCCTCTTGCAAACGTGTTGGCAAACAAGATTAAAATGATAGAAAATGTAGAGGTGCCGGTAGAGAAGGTCAATATTACTTACTACCGAGATGACTTAGAGAAAAAATCTGCGCAACCGATTACAGGTGAAAGTCATATTCAAGCAGATATTAGTGGTAAGACAGTGGTACTTGTAGATGATGTGATCTATACAGGACGGACAGTAAGAGCAGCTATGGATGCAGTCATGGACGTTGGGCGACCAAGTTATATTAGACTTGCAGCACTGATTGATAGAGGACATCGTGAACTTCCTATTAGACCAGACTTCATTGGTAAGAATATCCCAACATCAAAAAAAGAAATTGTACATGTACGTCTGAACGAAGTCGATGGACAAAACTGTGTGGTACTGGAATCAAAAGTATAGGGAAGAATGCATGAAAAAAAGCCTCATAGGGCTTTTAATAAAGAAATAGGGGGAAGACAAAATGACTCAAATTCATATGGGTAAAAAGGCTGTATTAGGTTTACAACATGTTCTTGCAATGTTTGGTGCAACGGTACTTGTGCCAATGCTTACGGGACTCAATCCGGGAATTGCAATCTTGGCGGCTGGGATTGGTACACTTGTTTTTCATAGTGTAACAAAAGGTATTGTACCAGTATTTTTAGGATCGAGCTTTGCATTTATCAGTGCCATTGCACTTGTACTTTCTGAATATGGCATTGGTGCAGTAAAAACAGGTGTGATTGCAACTGGACTTGTGTATATATTGATGGCAGGTGTGATCAAACTTGTAGGTGTGGAAAAGGTAAAATCATTCTTCCCACCAATCGTAGTTGGACCGATTATCATGGTTATTGGTTTACGCTTAAGCCCGACAGCTATTAATATGCTTCGTGTTGATTCAGATGCTGGGGCACTTATTGATCCAAAGCGTGCACTTGTGGCGGCAATCGTAGTAGGTGTAGTGATTGTTATCTCTATTTGTGCAAAAGGTTTCTTTAAGATGATTCCTATCCTTGTGGCAGTTACTGTTGGCTACTTGGTATCATTTTTCTTCGGAATGGTAGATGTGACAGTAATCCAAGATGCAAGTTGGATTGGTTTTTCAAGTGAGGCATGGGCACAACTCACGACGTTGCCGGATTTTTCACAAGATGCATTAGCAGCAGTAGTAGGTATTGCGCCGATTGCATTTGTTGTGTTTATTGAGCATATTGGAGATATTACAACAAATGGTGCGGTGGTAGGAAAGGATTTCTTTGCAAATCCAGGTATTCACCGTACATTACTTGGAGATGGTCTTGCAACAATTACAGCCGGTTTACTTGGTGGACCAGCCAATACAACATATGGTGAAAATACAGGTGTACTTGCAGTTACAAAAGTATACGACCCAAGTATTATTCGTCTTGCTGCAGCATTTGCCATCGTACTGAGCTTATGTGGTAAATTTACAGCGATTGTACAAACAATTCCTCAGGCTGTTATGGGAGGCATCAGTATCGTATTATTCGGTATGATTGCAGCAGTTGGTGTGCGTACTGTAGTAGAAGAACAACTTGACTTTACACATAGTCGCAACTTATTAATTGCAGCTGTAATTTTTGTGGTAGGAATTGGGGTTGTGGATGTACCAATTGTAGGCACAATTACAATTTCAGGACTTGCGATCGCAGCTTTACTTGGTGTGGTACTCAATAAGCTTCTACCAAAAGATATTTAATGTTTATTATACTAAAGTTAAAATAGTGATATAATAAGGGAGAGAAATCTCCCTTTTTTCTTTGGGGAATTGGAGGGTGAATATGAGAATAGAAACGATTGCTGTAGGGAATGAGGTCTTAACGGGCTGTACAATCAATAGCAATGCAGCTTATATTGCAAAGGAAGTACAAGGCATAGGAATGCTTCCTATGTATCATACAGTAGTAGGGGACAAAAAAGAACGGATTCATGAGGTGCTTAAAACAGCATTAACACGTGTAGATGTGGTCTTTTGTATAGGTGGACTAGGGCCTACAGAAGACGATCTTACCAAAGAGGCAGTATGTGAGCTGCTTGGTAAAGACTGTGAGGTGGATTCACAAATTTTGGAAGGAATTACTGCTTATTTTAAGAAGACGAATCGTATGATGCCACACAATAACATCAAACAGGCGGCTTTTCCAAAGGATGCATATATCATTCCGAATCCTAATGGAACGGCGCCAGGATGTATTTTGACGACAGGAGATCGACAAGTGGTACTCCTACCTGGACCACCTAAAGAATTGATTCCAATGATGCAGGAAACGGTACTGCCATATTTTGCATCTAAGATGCAGGGGATTTATCGTATAGAAGATATCAAACTATTTGGCGTAGGAGAAAGTACTCTTGCAGAGTTAGCAGCAGATTTGCTAGGGGATTTTGGTGATGTGGAAGTAGCGCCATATGTAGGAGATCATGAAATTATTTTTAGAATAAGAGGGCGTGGGCAGACAGAAAAAGAGGCAAAAGAAAAGATAGAATATTTCAAAAATAAGATTATAGACCGATTAGCACCCTATGTGATTGGCTATAATGAAAGTAGGCTACAAGAGGAAGTGCTGAAATTACTGATGAAGAAAGGCTATACTATTGCGACGGCAGAGTCTTGTACAGGTGGCATGGTAGCAAGTGCGCTTGTGAGTTGTAGTGGGGTATCGGAGTATTTCTCAGAGGGAATTGTCACCTATAGTAATGAGGCTAAGATGAAGTATCTTGGCGTATCAGAAGAGACACTCGCAAGATGGGGTGCTGTAAGTGAACAGACAGCTCAAGAAATGGCAGAGGGGATTAAAGCCAAAGCAAGTAGTCAAATTGGCCTTGCAACGACAGGTATAGCAGGGCCAGATGGCGGCACGCTTACAAAGCCTGTAGGATTAGTCTATATAGGAATTGCACTGCCAGAGCAAACTATTGTAAAGGAGCTGAGGCTTCAAGGCAATAGACAGGGAATTAGAGAAAAGGCGACCAAACACTTGCTCTATGAACTTTACCGTTTATTGACACTATAAAGGACTTGCATAACCAAAGAGAATTAGTTATAATAAATACAAACAGAACAAATGTTCGGGTAGAAGAGGTGAATGAAATGAATAATGAATCAAAAAAAGCATTAGATGCAGCAATTGCCCAGATTCAAAAGCAATTTGGTAAAGGTTCTATCATGAAGTTAGGGGAGGCCACAGATACAAATATATCAATATTCCCAACAGGCTCACTCAGCCTTGATATTGCACTTGGAGTAGGTGGGGTACCTAGGGGACGTATTATTGAAGTCTACGGTCCAGAATCATCAGGTAAGACAACTGTTACATTGCATATGATTGCTGAAGTACAAAAGCAAGGTGGTATTGCAGCATTTATCGACGCAGAGCACGCGCTTGACCCAGCTTATGCAAAGAAACTGGGTGTAGATATTGATGAACTTTATATCTCACAACCAGACAACGGGGAGCAAGCATTAGAGATTGCAGAGACAATGGTAAGATCAGGTGCAATTGATCTTGTAATCGTCGACTCTGTTGCAGCACTTGTTCCACGTGCAGAGATCGAAGGGGATATGGGAGACTCTCATATGGGCTTACAAGCACGTTTGATGTCCCAAGCACTCAGAAAATTAACAGGAGTTGTTAATAAATCAAAATGTACTGTTGTATTTATCAATCAGCTCCGTGAAAAAGTTGGTATTACATTTGGTAGCAATGAGACAACAACAGGTGGACGTGCACTTAAATTCTACGCATCGGTTAGACTTGATGTGCGTAAGATCGAAACACTTAAACAAAATAATGAATTTATCGGAAGTCGTACACGTGTCAAAGTTGTTAAAAATAAAGTGGCACCACCATTCCAACAGGCTGAATTTGATATCATGTATGGTGAGGGAATCTCTAGAGAAGGAGATGTGCTCGACCTAGCAGCTAACATTGATATTGTTAATAAAAGTGGTGCATGGTACTCTTATGGGGATGTTCGACTTGGTCAAGGCCGTGAGAATGCGAAAATCTTCCTCAAAGATAATCAAGAGCTTTTAAGAGAAATCGAAAATGCAGTAAGAGATCACTATAAAGTAAATGTAGTAACAGGAACACCGTCAGAAGACGAAGTAGAAGATCTTGAAGATCTTGGGATAGAGTAGATTTTAACAAAGACTAAAATCTTGTAGGTGAAGTAGTAAAGGGATAGCTCGTAAGGGCTATCCCTTTACTACTTTGTAGATAGACTTAAATACATAAGGAATAGTGAGATATTCCTATTCAAGAACGTACAGGTATGATACTATAGAGTTGGGAGGATAAAATGAAAACAATTACTAAAATTGAAGTGCAAAAAAAAGATTCAAGGCGAGTGTCTGTATTTGTTGATGGTGAATTTTCATTTGGCATGCAATTGGATGATGTGTTGAAATTTGGGCTATCTAAAAATAAAGTGTATTCAGATGAAGAATTTGAAGTACTTTTGGGTAAGCTACTTGTAGAAAAAGCAAAATTTAGAGCCTTAGATTACATCAGTTATAAGATGCGCACCACACAGCAAGTGAGAGACAAGCTTAAAACACTAGAATATGATGAATGGGTGATTGACGAGGTCATAGCTTTTCTTGAAAAGTATGGGTATCTCAATGATCAGCATTTTGCAAATCGTTATATAGAGTATCAGATGCAATACAACAAGAAGAGCCTGAGAAAAGTAAAGAGTGATTTGTATGAAAAAGGTATTTCAAAGGTAGATCTTGAAAATCCTGACCAAATCTCAACTTGGGAAATGGAAAATGTTACGAAATTATTAGAGAAATATCACTATGATGAAGAATTAGATCCTAAAATGAAGCTCAAAATTACTAATAGAATTTTGTCTAGGGGCTTTGATTATTATCTAATTAGACAATGTATTGGGAATTTAGATATTAGTTTTAAGATATAATGTTGAATGCTTGACAGTGTTTTTAAAAAGTTATACAATTATGTTGTTATTTGCACGTTTTTAGGAGTAAAACAGGAGGTGGTAGCTATTAACGTGGTGACAATTGGAATAATAATTGGACTACTCGTTGGAGTTGTAGTTGGAATAATAAGTTTCGCTGTGGGGGTTTCATATAGAAAGCGTATAGCAGAAGCTCAAATTGGTTCAGCTGAGGAAAAGGCTAGAGAAATTATTGACAATGCGATTAAAAATGGGGAAGCTAAAAAAAGAGAAGTTTTATTAGAAGCCAAAGAAGAAAACATTAAAGTTAAAAATGAGTTAGACAAAGAAGTGAAAGAGCGTAGGGGTGAACTTCAGCAATTAGAAAGAAGACTCTTACAAAAAGAAGAAACATTAGAGAAGAAAACCGTTCAGCTTGAACAAAAAGACGAGCAAGCACAGCACAGACTTGACCGTATTGAAAAAACAAAGTTACAGATCGAAGACTTAGAGCGCAAACAAGAAGAAGAACTTGAGCGTATTTCTGGTCTAACGGCTGAACAAGCTAA
This sequence comes from Cellulosilyticaceae bacterium, assembly GCA_051650265.1. Lineage (GTDB taxonomy): Bacteria > Bacillota > Clostridia > Lachnospirales > Cellulosilyticaceae > JBOFEH01. The sequence continues at coordinate 20,630 of JBOFIR010000272.1, read as the reverse complement.
ACAATATTTATTAAAAACAATCGAAGATGAAGTAAAACATGAATCTGCGATTCTCATTAAAGATATTGAAGCAAAAACAAAGATGGATGCAGATAAGAAGGCAAAAGAAATTCTTACAAATGCAATCCAAAAATGTGCGGCAGACCATGTTGTAGATACAACTGTATCTGTTGTACCTTTACCAAATGATGAGATGAAAGGTCGTATCATTGGTAGAGAAGGACGTAATATTAGAACACTTGAGACATTAACAGGTATTGACCTTATTATTGATGATACACCAGAAGCTGTTATTTTATCAGGATTTGATCCAATTAGAAGAGAGATTGCACGTATTGCACTTGAAAAGCTGATTGTGGATGGACGAATTCATCCAGCACGAATCGAAGAGATGGTAGAAAAAGCAAGAAAAGAAGTAGAAGTGCTCATTCGTGAAGAAGGGGAAGCAGCTACTTTTGAGACAGGTGTACATGGATTGCATCCAGAACTTATTCGCTTATTAGGTAAGATGAAGTTTAGAACAAGTTATGGTCAAAATGTACTCAGACATTCTATTGAGGTCTCCAATTTAGCAGGATTAATCGCAGGAGAATTAGGATTAGATGTAAGACTTGCAAAACGTGCAGGATTACTTCATGATATTGGTAAATCTGTAGATTATGAGATTGAAGGATCACATGTAAGTATTGGTGCAGATCTTTGTAGAAAATTTGGTGAAAACCCAGTGGTAATTAATGCGGTTGAATCACACCATGGAGATGTTGAACAAGAGACAGCAATCTCTATTATTGTACAAGCCGCTGATACGATTTCTGCTGCAAGACCAGGTGCAAGACGTGAGACATTAGAGACTTACATCAAACGCCTCCAAAAACTTGAAGAAATTGCAACATCATTTAAAGGCGTTGACAAATCATTTGCAATTCAAGCAGGTCGTGAAGTGCGTATCATGGTTGTTCCAGATGAGATCAACGATGAAGGTCTTGTACTTCTTGCAAGAGATGTGACAAAACAAATCGAAAAAGAACTGGAGTACCCAGGTCAGATTAAGGTAAGTATTATAAGAGAAACACGTGCGGTTGAGTACGCGAAATAATTAAAAGGGCTTTTGCTTAGGCAAAAGCCCTTTTTGTTGCATAATATGAGGAAGGTAAAAAATGTTTAAGTGAAAAAGAAAGCGGTGTGCTTATCTTCGGGATAAATATGAATGTTTTGGGATGTGCATGAATGAAAGTTCAACTCAGCAAAAATACAAAAATGAAAGATTTTAAAAAATACTTGCAGAAATCAGAAAAAGAACATATAATACTAATAAATTATTCTACTTAAAAAGGAAGGTGCTTAAATGGATATTTCAAAGTTAGCAAAAGGTATTGCACCCTCGTCAACACTAGCAATTACAGCAAAAGCTAATGCGATGAAGGCTGAAGGGATCGATGTGGTTGGATTCGGTGCAGGTGAACCGGATTTTGATACACCTCAGTATATTAAAGATGCAGCGATTGAAGCCATTATGCAAGGGTTCACCAAGTACACACCAGCAGATGGTATTATAAGCTTAAAGAAAGCAATTGCTGAAAAGCTGAAAAGCGATAATAATGTTCATTATGAGCCAAATCAGATTGTGGTAAATAATGGTGCAAAACATGCTTTGGTCAATACATTTATGGCGATTCTAAGTCCTGGAGACGAAGTCTTAGTACCAATCCCTTATTGGCTCAGTTACCCTGAGATGGTCAAGATGGCAGGGGGGATTCCAAAGCCTGTTATGACTACTAAGGATGAGGGATTTAAGCTTACACCACAGCTTCTTGAAGCATCCATTACATCACAGACAAAAGCGATTATTATTAACTCGCCTTCTAATCCAACAGGTGTAGTTTATACAAAAGATGAACTCAGGGCGTTAGCGGATCTTGCAGTAGCGCATCAACTTTGGATTGTATCGGATGAGATCTATGAATATTTGGTGTACGGGGGAGCAGTACATACATGTGTTGCTTCGTTATCAGAAGAAATTTACAACCATACGATTACAATTAATGGCTTATCCAAAAGTCACGCCATGACTGGATGGCGTATCGGCTATCTTGCAGCACCACTTGCAGTTGCTAAAGCTGCAGCTAATATTCAATCGCATGCCACATCTAATCCCAATTCAATTGCACAGAAGGCTGCAGAGGCAGCTATTCGCGTAGAGAGTTCTTTTGTTCAAGATATGGTAAAGGTATTTGCTGAGCGTAGCGAATTGATGTATCAACTTTTGAGTAAAATTCCTGGTTTTGAAGTTGTAAAGCCACAAGGTGCATTTTATTGTTTCGTAGACGTATCGGGGCTCTACGGAAAGAAATACGAAGAAGAAGTCATTGGATCGGCAGCAGATTTTGCACGATTACTGCTTGAAGAAGATAATGTGGCAGTGGTGCCGTGCGCAGATTTTGGAACGCCTGATTGTATGCGTCTTTCTTATGCCACAAGCAAAGAAGCCATAGAAAAAGGAATTGTGCGTATAGCAAATTTTGTGAATAAGTTGAATGAATAAAAAAGCAGAACCTTAGGTTCTGCTTTTTACTTATAACAGAATGGTTAAGGGTGGGGATTACTGCACAGAAGTAAAGAAATCGCACGGCAAGCTTTAGAACATTATAAAAAATTAAAAGGATAATGTTCGAAAAAGCTTGTTCTCCTTTAAGAAATTTATTATAATAAAAGTAACTTAACTTAGTTTAGAAAAAGGAGACAATGATGCGTAATTCATATAAAAGTCCTTTCGAAGGAAGATATGCAAGTAAAGAAATGTTATATTTATTTTCAGAGGATAAAAAATTCAAGACTTGGCGTAAATTATGGGTAACTCTTGCTGAGACAGAAAAAGAGTTAGGATTAGGCATTACGGACGAGCAACTTGATGAACTTAAAAAATACCAAGATGATGTGAATTTTGAAGCGGCTGAGGCTTGGGAACGTAAAGTAAGACATGATGTGATGGCACATGTACATGCTTACGGTGAGCAGGCAACAAGTGCAAAAGCAATTATCCATTTAGGGGCAACAAGTTGCTATGTAGGAGATAATACAGATCTCATCATTATGTATGAAGCTTTAGAACTTGTAAAATCTAAACTTCTCAATGTGATTGCAAAACTAACTGATTTTGCAATGACTTACAAAGACCTTCCAACACTTGGATTCACACATTTCCAAGCAGCACAGCTTACAACAGTAGGGAAGCGTGCAACATTATGGATTCAAGAATTATGGTTAGATCTTCAAGAAATTGAAAGTGTATTAGAGCGTAAGCGTCTAAGAGGTGCTAAAGGTACAACAGGTACACAGGCTACTTTCCTTACTTTATTTGAAGGGGATTATACCAAAGTAAAAGCACTTGATGCTAAGATTGCAGAGAAGTTAGGCTATGAAGCCGTATACCCTGTAACAGGACAAACTTATTCACGCAAGGTGGATTCACAAATTCTTAATGCACTAAGTCAAGTGGCACAGTCTGCATACAAATTCAGCAATGACTTACGTTTATTACAGCACCTTAAAGAAGTGGAAGAACCATTTGAAAAAAATCAAATTGGCTCATCAGCAATGGCATATAAGCGTAATCCAATGCGTTCGGAGCGTATGAGTTCACTTGCGCGCTATGTCATCTGTGATGCACTTAACCCTGCAATCACATCTTCAACACAGTGGTTTGAAAGAACATTAGATGATAGTGCAAATAAGCGTATTTCTGTATCAGAGGCATTCTTAGCAATTGATGCAATCCTTGAGACATACCTCAATGTTGTATCAGGGCTTGTTGTATATCCAAAAGTAATCGAAGCACATATTATGGCAGAGCTTCCATTTATGGCAACAGAAGTGATCCTAATGGAAGGTGTAAAACGTGGTGGTGATCGCCAAGAACTTCATGAGAAAATCCGTGTTCTCTCTATGGAAGCGGCAGCTGTTGTGAAGCAAGAGGGCAAACCAAATGATCTTATTGAACGTATTATTGCAGATGGTACTTTTGGTATGAGTGAAGAAGAAATTCACGCAATTCTTAAGCCAGAGAATTTTATTGGATGTGCATCAATGCAAGTTGTAGATTTCGTAGATGAAGTGATTCGTCCAATTTTAGAAGCAAATAAAGAAGTACTTGGCCGTGAAGGTGAAGTACGCGTTTAAGCATAAGAAAAAGGTATCGCAAAAGTTTGCGATACCTTTTTTATTTATTTATCGGACATCACTTCTTTGATCCCTTTGAAGGTGCCTAGGAAATTGATTGCATCAGATGGTAAAACCAGCTTGCTAGATTCGCCTTCAGCGATTTTTTCAAGTGCTTCCATAGAACGAATGGCAAGAATGTGATCGTCAACGTCACTCTCCTTAATAGCAGTGAATACAGAACGTAGGCCTTCTGCCTTGGCATCTTGAAGTGCACGGATTGCAGAAGCTTCCCCTTGGGCTTTGAGGATTTCAGCTTGTTTTTGACCTTCAGCTGTGCGGATCATAGATTCTTTTTGCGCCTCAGCTTTGAGGATTGCAGCTTCCTTTTGTCCCTGGGCCTCTAATATCGCAGCACTTTTCTCTCCTTCGGCTCTGAGTACAGCCTCGCGGCGCTGTCTTTCTGCACGCATTTGTTTCTCCATGGCATCTTGGATATCTCTCGGTGGAATGATATTTTTGAGTTCTACACGGTTAACTTTGATTCCCCATTTGTCTGTCGCTTCATCCAAAATACCACGAAGACTCGTATTGATTGTGTCTCTAGATGTTAAGGTTTCATCAAGATCAAGTTCACCGATGATATTACGGAGTGTTGTAGCAGTTAAATTTTCAATTGCACTGAGTGGATTAGCAATTTCGAATATGTAATTAACCGGATCAGTAACCTTGTAATAGACAACGGTATCGATTTGCATAGTGACATTATCTTTTGTGATGACAGCTTGTGGTGCAAAATCCATGACACATTCACGAAGGTCTACAATAGTGTAGATGTGTTCAATGAATGGGAAGATGAAGTTAACACCGACTTCGGCTTTACGATGAAATTTACCTAGGCGCATAACAATGCCCACATTAGATTGTTTGATAATTTTGATAGAACTTGCTGCAAGGATGAGCAAGAATACGATGATGCTAATAATAGCAATAAGAGGACCCATATTAATCTCCTTTTCTCTGTGTAATCGGTGAAACGAATAGTCGTACACCTTTGATTTGTTCGGCAACAACTAAGGTGCCTTTTGGTATAGTGATACCAGTGGTTGAGCGTGCTGTCCAGTGTTCGCCGTCAAGCTTCACGATGCCGGTCTGATCATCTGGACCAATTGCTTCTAAAACTGTGCCTGTACGACCTATGAGTGCATCGATGTTGGTAGCGATAGTCTGTTTGCCCTGAAAGCGTATTGTCAATTTTTTAGTTAAAGTAATGAGCAGAACAAAGGATACAACAAGGAAAACAGTGCTTTGAATAATGATATTGGAGGTGAAAAAACTAGTGAAGAGTGCTGCGAGTGCACCTGCAGCAAACCAGATGAGGAAAAACCCACTATAAGCCATTTCGGCTATAGAGAAGATAATACATACGATCAGCCAAAAAATCCAAATCAAACCCATAATCTGTACCTCCTTCCTTTAAATATGATATAATCAAGGTTATTGAATAATCATCCTTATTATACCATTAAATAGGTATAATAGTATAATGGGGTCTACAAATAAAGCAATGAGAAAAGAGAGGTAATGATATGAATACGATTGGATTTATTGGGGCAGGAAATATGGGAGGGGCCATGATTCAGGCAATTGCACAAAGTGGCTTGGCGCAGGTGTATATTTATGATATTAATCAAAGTTGTTATGATAAACTAAGAAGTGAACATGTCACTTGTTGTAAAACTTATGAAGAAGTAATCACGGCGTGTGACTACGTGATCCTTTCAATTAAACCACAATACTATAAAGAGCAATGCGAGAAAATGAAGTCTTTACTAGAAGCGCGTCATGTGATTGTAACTGTAGCACCAGGCTATACAATCATGCAGATGAAGGCATTGTTAGGTGAATCTGTTCGTGTGGTGCGAAGTATGCCAAACACACCTGCACTAATAGGAGAAGGTGTAACGGCATATAGTTATGAAGAGGGTGAACTTGATAGCAATGAAGTGCAGACCTTAGAGGCATACTTTGGAACATTTGGTAAGAGTTTTAAGGTGCCAGAACATTTGATGGATGCTGTCATTCCTACGTCAGGATGTTCGCCAGCATATGGCTATGTGATGATTGAGGCGATGGCGGATGCAGCAGTGCGTTTAGGACTCCCAAGGGCGATGGCGTATGAACTTTCAGCAAGATCTATAAAAGGTGCATGTGAGATGATTCTTGAGACGCACAAACATCCAGGGGAACTTAAAGATGAAGTGACATCACCAGGGGGGGCAACAATTGTGGCGCTTAATCACATGGAAGAAACAGGATTTAGAAATAGCATCATTAGTTCAATGATTGCATGCTATGACAAATGTGTTGCTATGAAAAAGTAAGAGGGGGGTCTTTCGTGAAAACCAAACTTGTTAAGCGAAGAGAAATTTACAAAGGGAAGATTTTTTCTGTGGCAGAAGATACTATTGAGTTTGAAGATGGGCATCAGACGCAGTGGGAATTGGTACTTCATAATGGGGCATCTGCTGTGGTACCACTCACAGATAAGGGAGAAGTAATTCTGGTGAAGCAGTATCGCAATGCAGAAGATGGGATGGTGCTGGAGATTCCGGCAGGGAAACTAGAAGTGGGTGAGGATCCACTTATTTGTGCAAGGCGAGAGCTTGAAGAAGAGATTGGGTACCAAGCAAAACAAATGAAGAAAATATGTGCTATGTATTCAGCTGTAGGCTTTAGTAATGAAAAACTCCATCTGTATCAGGCAACAGACCTTATTAAGACTGCGCAGTGCTTGGATGAGGATGAATTTATAGAAATTGTATACTATCCACTAGATGAAGTTGTCAAAATGATAGAGGCTGGGGAGATACAAGATGGGAAGACAATTGTTGCCGTACTCAGTGTTTATATTGAGCAGATGAAAGCGAAATTCAGTTCTAAATAAATACTTTACATCATAATTTTAACTAAAGGACAAGTTAGAATGAGGTGACTTATGAGAAAAAAGAATACCCGAATGGATTGGCATATGCTGCGGATGTATCAAACCTATTTTATCGTAGTAATGCTGGGTTTAGTAGCAGGTGGGATTTATGCTGTTGCTGTGAGAGATGAACAATCTTTGTGGCTTATGGTGAATCAATATATGATGCAAGGGGAGTGGGCAAGCGGTATTGAAGTCATTAAGAATGCCTTTTTGCTTTATGCTCGTAACTTGCTACTCATTTGGCTGTGTGGCATTTGGCGATTGACCAACCCTATTGCGTTAGGTGTACTTTTCTTTGTGAGTTTTTCTTATGGGTTTGCAGTGGGTGGATTTGTATTACTTTACGGCCTCAAAGGGATACTAGTAGGTGGACTACTCCTAGGTATTCAAAGTACATTGTTGCTTTGGATCTATATGAATGCCATGCGCTATGGCAAGAGGTTTTCTGGGCAGGAATCGCGCATGGGATTCAAAAAATACAGTGAAGTGCTAGGTGTAGCACTTGTGCTAGTAGGTATCATTACGCTGGTTGATGGATATATACAACCCCTATTGGTTTGGATCGTGCGACAAATTGTTTAAAACAAATTGTTTAAAAAATGACAAAAAGCCCAAAAAAATACAAAAATAACAGGTAAAAATACAAAAAAGGACTATGGTCCTCTGCATAAAGGGACCATAGAAACGTTACAAAAAAATAAAGATATAGTATAATTTAATATAATTACACTGTAGTTTAAAGACTACCCCGAAGAATAATAAACTTGAAGGGTGGTCTTATTTTTTAGGAAAATTATCTGTCAATAGACTTGTATTGAATTGTTGATAATTAATGAACTAGAATATATAATAAAATAATGTACAGAAAAGTGCGTCAAATAAAGAAAGAGGAATGCGCAGTAGGAGGGTGGGGAAATGGAATTATTTACACATTTAGATGTCACACAAAAGGCGTTGGACGCAACGATGCTTAGGCAACAAATGGTGACTAACAATTTAGCGAATATAGATACACCAGGTTATCGTAGGTATGATGTCAAATTTGAAGAATATCTAAGTAAGGAACTTGGCCGTAAGGGGATAGGTGCAGTGGACACGGAAAAAATTCAGCCGACTATTTATCAAGACTATGTCAACTTTACAGGACGTTTAGATGGCAATAATGTGAATATTGATGTGGAGACAGCAGAGCTGAGTAAGACAAAGTTGAAGTATGATGCGTTGATCCAACGGGCCAATGCACAAATTCAACGTTATAAATATATTTTACAAAACATGCGATAGGAGGAATAGACATGTCGTTTTTTGGATCCATGAATACAGCGGCGTCTGGCTTAACAGCACAGCGTCTTAGGTTAGATATTATTTCTCAAAACCTTACTAATGTAGATACAACACGTACACCAGAGGGTGGGCCCTATAAACGTAAAACGGTAATTTTTGAATCTGTGAATAATTCTTTTGATAAAGTACTTGGAACCTACAAGGATCAAGGTGTTAATGGGGTGAGGGTTGCTCAAATTGTGGAAGATGAAAAACCATTTCCACTGGTATATAATCCGACACATCCTGATGCAGACGCAAATGGATATGTTCAGATGCCTAATGTGAATGGTATTGAAGAGATGGTGAATATGATTTCTGCTAGTAGATCTTATGAGGCCAATGTGACCGCATTTAATGCCATGAAGGCAATGGCTTCCAAAGCATTAGAAATTGGTAAAGGATAAGAGGGGGATTAATAAATGATTAATGGAATACAAGGGCTTGGGGGAATGGAGACTAAAGGCTTGATAGAAGCCTCAAAAGCTCAGCCAACAAGTGATGTACTTTTTACAGAGAGCTTTAAACGTGCCAAAGAGTTACTAGGAGCAACTGCTGAGGCAGAACAAAAAACAACGGAATTGACTTATGATTTTATCACAGGCAAGGATGAAAATATCCATAACTTGATGATTGCCCAAGAAAAATCTAGCATTTTACTTCAGTTTACCACACAGGTGAGAAATAACCTTTTAGAAGCATATAGAGAAATCATGAGAATACCTGTATAGACATAAGAAATGAGGTGTAGTTATGCAACAGACCATAGAGCAAATGTCTACTCAACTCACAGAGAAGTGGGGGAGTTTGTCTCAGAGGCAGAAAGTAAGGCTAGGTGTAGGTGTAGGGGCACTCTTAGCGGTAATTGTACTAAGTGTACTCATCATGGGTAAGCCAAAGATGTCTGTATTGTATCGTAATTTGGAACTCAAAGAAGCAGCCAGTGCGGCAGAAGTATTGGATGCACAGAAGATTAAATATGAAGTAAAAGATAATGGTACCACCATAGAGGTCAATGAAAAGGATTTGACGAAGGCCAAATTTGCATTGACAACAGAAGGTATTCCGAAAGGAAAATATACTTTTGAAGATGCGCTTAACAATACGATGTCAACGACAGAAGATGAGATGAAAGCAAAGATGCATCGTTTAAAGGAAGTTGAACTATGCGATGCACTTGAGTCTATGAATCAGATCAAGTCAGCAGATGTAAAGCTTGTGATTCCAGAAGAGAAAAATTCTTTTATCAAGGCGGAAAAAGAGAGTAGTGCAAGTATTTTGCTGACACTTGCATCATCAATGAATACCAAACAAGTAGAAGGTATTGCACGATTTGTAGCGAGTAGTGTAGAAGGCTTAGATGAGCAGCGAATTACGATTATTGATTCCGAAGGTAATAACCTTTATAGTGGCCAGGATGAAGGCGTACTTGCAACAAATAAGCAGCAAGAATTGAAACTGGCAGCGGAGACTGAGATTAGAAACAAGGTGACAGATCTATTAGAACCTATTTATTCTGAAATTCGTATTAGCCCGAACTTAGTATTAGATTTTGATCGCTATGAAGAGATGCGTGAAGAGTACATTTCACCGTTAGAGGGTGAAAATAAAGGACTTGTGGACAAAGAAGTAATTGCAAATTCCCAGAGTACCAATACACCTGCAGGAGGGGAACCAGGGACTGCGACAAATGCAGGTGATACAACGCAGTACGTGCTAGGAAGTGTAGCTAATAGTGAGAGTAAGACTTCCAATAAAGAAACGGACTATGTGAATAATAAAGTTGTATCAAACAAGGTGAAAAATACAGGAGATGTTCTTTATGATGCCTCCTCATTAGCAGTTAACGTATTTAAACACAAAGAATATAAACAAGAGGCAATTGAAGGGACACTTCCAGCAGGGACGACATGGGAACAGTTTAAGGAAAGTAATGGTGAGAATAAGGCGATTGTGGTAGATCCAGTATTAATTGAATCAATTAAAAATGGAACAGGTATACAAAATGTGGTCGTTAATGGCTATGAAAAGCCTATTTTTTTAGACAAAGAAATCTATCGTATTGATGCAAAAGACTATCTCCCATTTGTACTCATTCTACTCATTATCCTCGTGATTGGATTGGCACTTATAAAGTTCAGAAAGCACGAAGAAGTTGTTGAGACGGAGCCAGAACTTGAGATTGAACAAATACTTAAGGCTGCAAAAGAAGAAGTTGAACTTGAAGAGATTGAACTAAAAGAAAGCTTAGAAACAAAACGTCAAATTGAAAAATTTGTAGATGAGAAGCCAGAAGCTGTTGCAAATCTTTTAAGAAATTGGCTTAATGATGATGATTGGGAATAAGATGAAGGGGGAGAATGATGGGCACACATACAGCAACACAATTTACGAGTAGACAAAAGGCAGCGATGCTTTTAATTAGTCTAGGACCTGAACGGTCTGCAAAAATCTTCAAACATCTAAAAGAAGAAGAAATTGAAGATCTGACACTTGAGATATCCAGTATCAGATCGGTTTCACCCAAGGCAAAAGAAGAAGTGTTGCAAGAGTTCTATGAGATCTGTTTGGCACAAGATTATATTGCTGAAGGGGGCATAGGTTATGCAAGACAGCTCCTTGAAAAAGCACTTGGGGCAGAAAAGGCACTTGAAGTCATCAATCGCTTAACAGTATCGCTTCAAGTACGCCCATTTGAGTTTGCACGTAAAGCAGATGCAGCGCAGCTCATTAACTTTATCCAAAGTGAGCATCCACAGACCATTGCATTGATATTAAGTTATCTTAAGCCAACTCAAGCAGCAACGATATTGACGTCATTACCAGAGCAGATGCAAGCTGAAACAGCAAGAAGGATCGCTGTGATGGATCGTGCATCCCCAGAAGTAATTAGTGAGATTGAAAAAGAGTTTGAAAAGCGTCTTTCAACGCTTGTGTCACAGGATTATACCAGTATTGGTGGAATTGATTCAATTGTGGAGATTATTGGGATGGTGGACCGCGCCACTGAGAAAAACATTATGGAAAACCTTGAAATTGAAGATCCAGAACTTGCAGAAACAATCAAAAAACGCATGTTTGTATTTGAGGATATTACCACACTTGATAATAGATCCATCCAACGTGTTTTACGTGAAGTGGATAACCATGAACTTGCAATTGCTCTTAAGGGAGCAGGTGACAGTGTGAAACAAGTGATTCTTAGCAATGTTTCACAACGTCTTGCAACAATGATTAAAGAAGATCTTGAATATATGGGACCAAAACGTATGAAAGAGATCGAAGATGCACAGCAGAAGATTGTAAATATCATTCGTAAGCTAGAAGATACGGGTGAAATTGTAATATCACGTGGCGCAGGAGATGAGATCATTGTCTAATATTATAAAAGGTCACCGTATTTCAGGTGAGAAGTCTATAGAAATAGGAAAGCAACTGGTGGTCCCTATTATTCATGAAAAAGCAGATGAAACACAGCAGGTGCAACAGCAGGTACAGCAACAGATGCTGGAAGAGGCAGCAAGAAAAGAAAGCGCCCAACTTCTTGAAGAAGCCAAAAGGCAGGTCAATAAGATGCTTTCTGAGGCGGATCAGGAATTGAAAGAACGAGAACGCCTACTTAAAGTACAAATCGATTTACTTGAGGAAGAAGCGCAGTTTAAAGTCAAGCAACTAGAAGCAAGTGCGGCAGAAAAAGCAAAGGCACTGATCGCACAAGCACAGGTAGAAAAAGAAGAAATTATAAGCCAAGCAGAACCAGAGATAATCGCATTGGTGCAGCAACTAGTTGGGCATATCATCCACGAAGAGCTGAGCGAGCATACAGAATGGATTGGGCTATTGGTACGAAAGATACGCCATCATGAGATGATGAGAGAACCTATTACACTGTCTATGAATCCAGTGCTCTATGAGCGGTTAAGTGAAGCAGAGAAACATACGCTGATGGCTATGGGTGAAGGTGTAAAACTACGTACAGATGAGAATTTGTATGAAACAATGTGTGAAATTGAGACAAGTCAAGGAAGTATTTCATATGATATAGAAGAGGGACTTGGAAGAGTGCTTAAAGAATTGGGAATGCTTCAAAGTCTGTAAGGTGGGAATGTAAATGATGTTACAAAAATATACACAGCTGACCAACAAAGTATTATGGCATTATGAAGGGAAAGTCGTTAAAGTTGTAGGAATGGCAATTGAAACACTAGGGCCTAAAGCTAATATAGGGGATATGTGTATCATTACCAATAGCTACCATAAAGAAATTTATGCAGAAGTTGTTGGGTTTAAAGAAGACCATATTCTTCTGATGCCACTCGACAAAATTGAAGGAATTGGACCAGGATGCAGGGTAAGAGCCTGTGGTGAGCAGTTTATGATTCATGCAACCCCTGATTTGTTGGGTCAAGTTGTGGACTGGAAAGCTGAGCCTCTAGATGGGACGGTGATCCCGAGTATGGATCTTGTACCTATTGAGAATACGTCACCAAATCCTTTGACAAGGCAACGTATTCATCAGCAGATGCCGCTCGGTATTCGGGCAATAGATGGGATGCTGAGTATAGGTAAAGGGCAACGTATGGGTATTTTTGCTGGGAGTGGTGTAGGTAAGAGTACACTACTAGGTATGATTGCTAGGAATGCCCTTTCTGATATTAATGTGATTGCGTTGATTGGGGAGCGTGGCCGAGAAGTGAGAGAATTCATTGAAAAAGATTTACAAGAAGAAGGGTTAAAGCGTTCGATTGTGGTTGTTGCCACATCGGATCAACCGGCGCTTATCCGCTTGAAGGCAGCACAGACTGCCACTGCTCTTGCCGAGTACTTTAGGGACCAGGGAAAAGATGTGCTACTACTGATGGATTCATTGACACGTTTTGCAATGGCACAGCGTGAAATTGGGCTGTCTATAGGAGAACCACCTGTTTCTAGAGGGTACCCCCCATCAGTTTTTGGGATGATGCCGAAACTCCTTGAGCGTGCAGGGTGTAGTGATGTAGGGAGTATCACAGGGCTGTATACAGTACTTGTGGATGGTGATGACTTTAATGAACCAATTACAGATACTGTCAGAGGGATTGTTGATGGCCATATTATGCTTTCAAGAAAGCTTGGTCATAAGGGACACTATCCAGCGATCGATGTATTAGGAAGTATCTCAAGGGTAATGGGTGATGTGACCACATCAGGGCATCGTCAGCTTGCTACAGCACTGAAAAAGCATTTGGCGGTTTATACAGAGGCAGAAGATTTAATTAATGTGGGTGCATATAACAAAGGCAGTAATAAGGAGATTGACGAAGCTATTGATAAAATTGCGGGAATTAAGCAGTTTTTATGTCAAGGAACTCATGAAAAAGTACCGCTAGCGGAGACGCTTGAGCAGATGCATCAGCTAGGAGTATAACGGGATTATGAAGTTTAAATTAGAAACAATCCTTAAACTGCGCATACAAAATGAAGAAAATCAAAAAAGAGAACTTGGTAAGCTACGTATTCTAATGGCACAGGCTCAAGCTACCTATGAAAAGTTCCTTCAAGAAAAAAAGAGCCTTGTAGGTGAGTATACACAGGCAGTATCAGGGAAGATCCTGATTAGTGAACTTGAAAGTATGAGGCGCTATTTGCTGGTAGTAGACGGGCAGATTAAGAAACAAGTCGTGGAACTACAAGAAATTGAGAATCGTGTTAGCACGCAACAACTTAGACTACAAGAGGCTATGAAGGAACGTAAAATTATGGAAAACCTCAAAGAGGTATATCTTGAGCGGTGGTTAGAAGAGGAAAAACGTCAAGAACAGCTCATAACAGATGAACTAGTCAGTTATAAATACAGCGTAGCAGAAGGGAGTGACTTTGATTGACAGAACAAATTATAAAAGAAGTGCCAGATGTAGAAATGTTGCGTCAAAAGCCTAAGCGAAAAAAGCGCTTATTTAAATGGCTCCTTTTAGGTGTGATTCTTATAGGATTAGGTGTTGGGATTTTTTTTGGAAGAAAAGGAATTGCTGAAGGCGTCAAAAACATTCCGGTATTAAACAAGATCTTTAAGGTTCAAGAGACAAGTGAAAATGTGGAAGAGAGCCCCGAAGTGAAGACTTTAAAGGCTACAATTGAATCTTTAAATCAGCAGATTACATCATTGACACAGGCTAATGAGGCGCTAACAACTCAAGTGGATACTTTGAAAAGTTATGAAGAGCAATATAATGATTTTCTAGTACTTAAGAGCAAATGGGAACAAGAGGTTGCCCATGCGAGCGGTACTGAATTTGTTAAATACTATGAAAAGATTGCACCTGAAAGTGCACAGACACTTTACAGGGAGCTTAAAAGTCAACAGGTAGCAACCAAGGATCAAAAAGCTTATGCAAAAGTTGTTGCAGATATGGACGAGGAAGCAGCTGCAAAAGCACTGGTGCAGATTGTAGGAACGGATCCAGAACTTGTAAAATATGTGTTTGCAGGTATGACATCAGAACGACAATCAGCCATATTGAGTGTAATGGATGAGAAAGTTACACCACAAGTTATCAAATTGATAGCACCTAGTGTCGATAAATGAGTAAGAGAGAGGGGGGGAGGATATGAACCAAGGCGTTATGGGTTTGATTAGTGGTATGAAAGTAGCACCACAACAAGGGATCAAACCAGCACCGAAAAATGATAGAAGTAGCTTCAAGAAAACAATGGATGCGGCAACACATACAGCGCAAAAGAAGCCACGTTTCGAGAACCGCCCAGATCAAATGGCAAAGAAAGAAAGAACTGACCTCCTTGAAAAAGATGAGCTAAAGGAACAGGTAAAGTCCAAAGATCAAACGCAAGCGCGTATACCAAAGGAAAAGGTAAATGATAGTGAGAGCAATGTGCAGGAAAATGCAGATCAGGTTGCAAGGCAGATGATACCTTATCTCTTAGGGTTGATTGAAACGTTGGGAATCAGTAAGGAGCAGTTGACAAATACTTTTGAGCAGCTAGGAATGATGCCCGAGGAACTGGTTATACAAGAAAAATTTACACGCTTTCTCCAGGAGCTTGTGGATGGTCAGCAAAACTTATTGACTATGGATCAAGAAACTTTAAAGTGTATTCAAGAAGTATGGCAAAGTTTTGACAGTATTGGGCAGAGCGCAGAAGGTAAACAGGTGATTGAGACCATTCTTGGAAAGTATCAGTCTACACCACAGGAGGATACACTACCTAGAGAAGTGAGTGAAGCAGTACAGTATCAAGACATTACCCTAAAAAATGAAGGGATAGACCAAATAGGCTTGATAGAAGGACGTGTACAGGGAGAAGGCCGTATACAGAATACTGATGAAGGTACCCAAGAACAGCTTCATCAAGAAAGCCATCCCAAACAACAGGTATTTGAATCATTATTAGGTGTAAGACCACTTGTAGACAATGCTAGACAACGTGAGGAGTTTATATCTTGGCAACGTGGTCAAGAAGTCAAGTCACTAGGAGAGCCTACACAAACCCTTTCACATAAGATGGTTACGGAGCAACTGATTCGAAGACTTGAGATTGCAAAGCTTGTAACACATAATGAAATTCAGATGGAGTTGACACCGAAAGAACTTGGGAAGATGACAATGAAGCTTGTGGAGCAGAATGGTGTGGTAACAGCACAAATTAAAGTGGAGTCTGATCGTACGAAGGAAATGATGTTACAGGGATTATCAGAACTGAAAGAAGGACTTGAAAAACAAGGTTTGACAATCGGTAGTTTTCAAGTTGATGTCGAAAGTCACCACACAGCTGATCAAATGAAACAGCAGAAGCAAAAATCAGCAAAGCGTATTCAGGAGATTATCACAAAGCATCTTGAGCAGATAGAAGAAGAGGCGCAAACAGTATCAGCAGCACAAAGTACGGCGACGCATACACAAGTTGATTATATGGCTTAGGGGGCGAAAGGATGAGTAATGTTAATATTGTAGCACCAGATAGTGACTATCTGGTGAATAAAGTAGATAGACAACCTAAACAAGATATGGATAAAGATGCATTCATGCAATTGCTTGTCACACAGCTGCGTTATCAAGATCCAATGAATCCTATGGATAATCAAGAAATGATGGCTCAGATGGCACAATTTTCTGCACTTGAGCAGATGATGAATGTAGCCAATGCCGTCAATAAACAAATGGCACACAGTATGATTGGAGATTTTGTGCAGTATCAGCTTAAAAATCCAGATACGGGTGCCATGGAGGTACAAGTTGGAAAGATTGATTATATCAAGACCAGTGGTAGTGAAGTAACTTTTGGGATTGGTAAAAACGAAGTTAAGATGGAAGAAGTGATGCAAGTAATTGATCCGTCTAATATTCAAAGCAATGCGTCTGCATTTGAATTGATTGGTAAGACTGTTCAAGCAGTTATTAAAGCAGATGGACAGGGGGCAGATGAAGGGAAGAAAGTTGATACGATTATTGAAGGTGAGGTTCTTGAAGTTACCATGAAAGATGAGAAGCCTTATGTGGTTATTGGAAAAGGGAAGCACCGCATGGAAGTAGATCTAGAGCAAGTTCAAAATATTGTAGAGAAACCATCGCTTACAGATAAAGTGATTACAGCAACGATTAAGGATAAAGAAGGTAACGATATTAAGGTCGCAGGAAAAGTAGATTATATTGTGATGCAAAAAGATTTAACGTATCTTTATGTAGATGGGCAGTTTGTACCATTTGATGCGATTGACACAGTTAAAAATATAGAGAAATAGTAGTGGACTAGGAGGAATAAAGCTATGATGAGATCAATGTATTCAGGTGTATCAGGGTTACGTGTACATCAAACAAAGATGGACGTTATTGGTAATAATATCGCCAATGTTAATACAATCGGATTCAAATCACAACGTGTAACTTTTAATGAGGTGTTCTCACAAACACTTCAGTCAGGAACAGCGGCAAGTGATGAGACAGGAAGGGGCGGACGCAATCCTATGCAAGTAGGGCTTGGTGTTAATGTTTCTTCTATCGATACACTTATGACACAGGGGGCAGCCCAGCGTACGGATAACCCATTTGACCTGATGATTGATGGGGATGGTTTCTTAATCGTAGGTGATGCAGCGGGACAATACTTCACACGTGCAGGAGCACTTAGACAAGATGATGAAGGGAATCTTGTCATTCCAAATGGGATGAAGGTACAGGGGTGGCCTGCAAATGAAACAGGTACAGCAATTAATAGAGGTGTGGTAGGTAATATCAAGCTTAATGATACAAGCAACAAGACATCACCACCTAAAGCAACGACTTCAACCTCCCTTAGTGGTAATATCAATATCAAAGATACACCGATTGAATCACAGGTTAAATTGTATGACTCATTAGGAAACCTTTATAGCTTTGGGGTTGAGATGAAGTATGATGCAGGGACAGGCGAATGGACGGTAGACGTTGCTGATAGCAGCAAAGATGGTGGTAATATTGTCCTTAAGGATAAAGATGGAAAAACTCAGAATATTGCTGACACAGCAGTAACAGGGTTACCAGCGAAATTAAAATTTGATACGGCAGGTGTACTAACAACTGTTGAGGCAAAAGATGGAACGAAACTGGATCTTACCAAGGGGGATAAACCTGAATTTAAAATTTTTGGCGCAGATGTAGCATTAGGTGCATCTAAATTAGATGGGAATGCCACGCTGAGCTTTTCAGGACTTACACAGTTTAACAGTAAAACAAGTGTTGATTCTAAGACAGTTAATGGCTCACCGGCTGGAGAGATGATGGGGTTTGATGTGGGTGCTGATGGTATTATCACAGCTTATTATAATAATGGTGCGACAAAGATGTTAGGACAAATCGTTGTTGCCCAATTTGATAATCCTGCAGGACTTCAAAAGGTAGGGGATAATCTATTCCAAACAACAGCCAACTCAGGAGATTTTGATGGCATTGGATCTGCTGGTGTATTCCAAGCAGGGGTATTAGAAATGTCCAATGTAGATTTATCACGTGAATTTACGGAGATGATAGTGACACAAAGAGGTTTCCAAGCCAATTCACGTATTATTTCAGCTTCAGATGAGATGCTACAAGAGCTTGTTAATATCAAGCGTTAACCAAGGAGGTGAATCAGCCTAGAGCTGATTCATCTATTTGAGAGAAGGATGGTGTGATAAATGATTAATGTAACAAAAATTAACGGAAAAGAGATAACACTCAATGCTGAACTTATTGAAATCATTGAGCAGACACCAGATACTATAATTACATTGACAACGGGAAAAAAAGTCATTGTTAGTGAAACAAGAGAAGCAATTGTGGAAAAAGTTATAGCGTACAAGTGTTGTATACATAAGAACTAAGCAGATTGTAATACATGATATAAAGAGGTGATGAAATGGATAGATCGACCGTAGCAGGGCTTATATCCGGCGTATTTTTTATTATTATATCAATAGCCTTAAGTGGGCGAATTGAGTTATTTGTGAACTGGCCCTCTGTGATGATTGTATTTGGAGGGTGTGCAGCATCATTATTAGTGGCTTATCCTTTGAAAAAATTTGTAGTCTCTCTAAAAACTGCAAAGCATGGATTTACAGATACGAACCTTGAACCTAAGGCGCTCATTAATCAAATCAATGAGCTTGCACTTGCAGCACGAAAAGAGGGTTTATTAGCTTTGGAGGAGATGGCTCAAAGTATGGAAGAACCATTTCTTAAGAAAGGTATTTTGCTCATTGTAGATGGCACAGATCCAGAACTCGTACGTAATATATTAGAGACGGAGTTAAGCTTTATTGAAACACGTCATAAGGAGAATCAAGGATTTTGGGGTACACTCGCTGACTTGGGGCCAGCATGGGGGATGATAGGGACTTTGATTGGACTTATTTGCATGCTAGATAATATGAAAGATCCATCAGCGATCGGGCCACAAATGGCAGTTGCATTGATAACAACCTTTTATGGGTCCCTCATTGCAAACTTTTTTGCAACACCTTTGGCAAACAAACTCAAGGTAAAAAGTAATGATGAATTACTTCTCAAACAAGTGATGATTGAAGGCATTTTATCCATTCAGGCAGGTGAGAACCCTCGTGTCATTGAGGAAAAACTAAAGGCCTTCTTAGCACCTAACATGAGAGAACTTGATGCTTCAAGGCAAATGAATGATTAGGGAAGTTGGTGGGTGAGATGAAAAAAAGTCAAGATGAACCTAAAAAAGGTGCACCAGCCTACATGAATACATACGGAGACATGATGACATTACTCTTATGTTTCTTTGTACTTCTATTCTCTATGTCGACAGTAGACTCAGCTAAGTTTAAAGCATTTATCGAATCTTTTTCAGGATCTACAGGAATTCTTGATGGCGGAGAGATTATTTTAAATGATGTAGGGATGCTTGGAAATGGAATGAGACAGTTTCCAAGTGAAAAAAATATAACAGATAGTAGCAGTGAAGAAGTAAAGAATGAACTTAAAGGTGTAGAAGAAGAAATTGAGGCTTTTATCTATGAGAAGAAGCTAGATGACTTAGTAGGTGTCGAGTATAAAGGGGATGTCGTTATTATGACATTTAATGACGTTTTGCTGTTTGAAACAGGTAAAGCGGTCTTGAAACCAGCAGCAGTACCTGTACTTAGTCAATTAGGTAAACAACTGAAAGGTTATATGAATCAGGGGTATCAGATGAAATTTGAAGGGCATACAGATAATGTACCTATCCATACGGCACAATTCCCTAGTAACTGGGAACTTTCCGCAGCGAGAGCTATTGCTGTAGCCAGATTCTTTATAGATGAGATGAATTTCTCGCCAATGGGGATTTCTGCTGAGGGTTACGGAGAGTATCAGCCAGTAGGCGATAATAGTACCAAACAAGGCAAGGCACAAAACAGGCGAGTGGAAATTAAGCTGACTAAATTAGTTTATAAAGAATAGGAGGTAGGTAGGCGGTGGATAAAAAGTTTAAAATATTTGTAATTAGCGCATTAGTTTTGTTAGCGTGTGTAGCAGGGGTGAGTACATTTGTGGCCATTACAGTGATGAATCGTATGTCTGAAACGCAGGCTACATCAGAAAAGGTAAGCATGGTAGATAGTAAAAATTTAGTACTCTTAAATTTGAGTGAAGCCATTACGGTTAATATTGTCGATGAAGCAAATAAACCCCATGTTGTACGTGTAGTA
>JBOFIR010000271.1:0-11360 GCA_051650265.1 Cellulosilyticaceae bacterium | reverse complement strand
AAAACAACTATATACTATCTAATATTAAAAATCAAGTGTTATATTTTAAATATTTTTTCTCTTTGTATCAATGGCATATTCTATAGCTTATCCTCATAAAATTTGATAAAATGAAGTTTGTCTAAAAGGAGGTACTCATATGATTATCGTAAGACAAGAAGAAAAAAAAGATGTGGATGCCGTAAGAGCACTTCACTTAACAGCTTCACAAACATCTGAAAAAGCCAACTTAGTGGACGCTTTACGTGCTACAAACTACTACGACAGAGAATTATCACTTGTTGCAGAAAAAAGTGATGAAATGGTAGGGCATATTTTATTCACACGCGTTGTCATCAAGGAAGGAAATCATAATTATCCTGCCCTTTCTCTTGCGACACTTGCAGTGAGCCCTGAAGTTGAAGACGAAGTCGATGTACTGCTGATTACAAAAGGTCTTGAACGATGTAAGTACTTAGGGTATAAACTTGTTACTGTATTAGGCAATCCTGCTTATTATAAACGTTTTGGATTTGAAGATGCTACACTCTATGAGATTACTGCACCAGCAGGTTTCGTGGAAGAACCCTTCATGATTTATCCATTATCACCATTAGCAAATGATATCAAAGGTACAGCCGTGTATCCTCGTGAATTTAGTAGGCTATAAAAATCACATGGAGCCATACAAAAAGAGAGCTTATAAATTTAAGCTCTCTTTTTGTATGGCATTATTGACCTTGTGATGGTGCTGCCCCACCATCTGGTTGTTGATTGGAGTTGGCATCTCCACCTGTACTATAACTTGTGCCCCCGCCTTGGGACTGATCTTCACCTGTGCTAGTAGCTCCGCCTCCTTGTTTTTGTGCTTTTTCTTGTTCTTTTGTAAGTCCGTAGTTATTGGCACTTGTTTCGCCTTTTTTGTAGTGATCATAACACTCTTTGGCCATGTCTATGAACTCAGTAGAAGTCTGAGTTGCACCAGTAACCACTTCTACCGCATCTGGACTTTGCTTCTCAATAAGTTGTTTTCTGAGGATCTCCATAGCATCTTTGACACTCATGCCTGTCTTGCTCTCCATATTGGCATTGTACTCTTCGTCTTGTGATTTTTTTGCTGCCTCACCATTGATGTATTCAAAATACACTTCAGTTAAGGTATCGCCATCAAAAGTCAGTCTCATTTGAGGCATCCAACCATATTGATCAGCAGCACCTTCTATCTCGACCACATTGCCCGCTTGTGCATCCCCAATATTTTCTTTGTCCTTTTGAGATTGGCTACAGCCACTTAGTAAGGTAGTTGCAATCAGTGTTCCTACAATAAATAAACCAAATCCTTTTCTCATTATGTTACCTCCTAGATCTAATCTAACGTAATCTCTAGTTAGTTTCTCACAAAACAAAAAGACTATGCATAATTTGCCATATGCATAGTCTTGTTTATATTTATTCTTTGAGTGCATCACGAATTTCTTGAAGGTTTTTGAAACCATAACGGTCCATATAAGCTACAAGTTCTTCTTTGATACGCACAGGTGCTGTTGGATCTGCAAATGCTGCTGTTCCTACAGATACTGCATCTGCCCCTGCTAAGATAAACTCAGCAACATCCTCACCTGTCATAATCCCACCAAGTCCAATGATTGGAATATTCACCGCACGGCGTGTTTGATACACCATACGTACCGCAACAGGTTTGATCGATGGTCCAGAGAAACCACCCATCTTGTTAGCAAGTACAGGCTTTTGTCTATGCACATCAATTTTCATACCTAGTAATGTATTGATGAGAGAAAGTGCATCTGCACCTTCAGCCTCTACAGCTTTTGCAATCTCTGTAATATCTGTTACATTTGGTGTGAGTTTGATAATCACCGGTTGCTTTGCCACACGCTTGACTTCACGTGTCACCTGAGCTGCAAGTGCAGGATCTGTACCGAATCCAATCCCACCTTTTTTCACATTTGGACACGAGATATTGACTTCAAGTAAATCCACATCTGTATCTGCAAGTCGCTCAACCACCTCACAGTAGTCTTCTACACTTCTTCCTGCAACATTGACAATCACACGTGTATCGAATTGCTTAAGGTAAGGAAGCTCATTGGCAATAAAATGGTCAATTCCCGGATTCTGTAAACCTACTGAATTGAGCATCCCACCATAAGTTTCTGCAATACGTGGTACTGCATTACCTTCCCAAGGAATGTTTGCCACACCTTTTGTAATCATTGCCCCTAATTCACTGAGGTCATAGAAAGCACCACTTTCATGAGCCGAGAATGTGCCAGAAGCTGTTGTAATTGGATTTTTAAGTTCAATCCCTGCAATATTTACACTTAAATCTATCATTACCACACAACCTCGCTTCCTAAAAAGACTGGGCCGTCTTTACATACTTTTTTACTTTCTACTGACTCGTCTTTTCCTTTTGTCTTGCATACGCACCCTACGCATGCACCATAGCCACATCCCATACGTTCTTCAAGAGAAACTTGTACAGGTGTATTCACACTTTCGCAGTGCGCTGCTAATGCACGAAGCATCACTTTTGGTCCACAGCTATAGAAGTAGTCCCCTGTGATCCCTTCTTCTTGGATCAACTGGATCACATTGCCTTTAAAGCCAACCGCACCATTGTCCGTTGCGATATAAACTTTAGCGCCTGCTTCTTCAAGCTTTTGGATAAGGAATGGTTCTTCTCTAAAACCAACAACTGCTACAATCTCACCTTCGAGGCGTTTTGCAAGCTCTACAAGTGGTGGCACACCGATCCCACCGCCTACTAATACATGCTTCTTAACAGCTTGTGGTTTAAACCCTGTCCCTTGCGCAGTGCTCACTCTCACTGTCTCACCTGCAAGATATTGGCTAAACTCTTTTGTCCCTTCACCAACAACCGCATACACAAGTGTAATCGTTGTTTCACCAATCTCAGAAATACTGATTGGTCTAGGAAGGAGTGTGCTTTGTGAACGTGGGTAGATGTTCACAAACATCCCCACGTCACTTGACTTAGCAACCTCTTCTGATTCAATAATCATTTCAAAGATGCCGTTTGAAATCATTTGATTAGATAAGATTTTACCTGCAACAACTTTTTTATGCATCTTGTTTTTCTCCCATGTTGTAGATCTCTGTTTGGTCAACTGTCAGATTGTTTTCTGCAATGTCAGCCATTGCTCTTAATGTATCTAATGAAGTCACAATTTGAAGTGATGATTCGATTGCATGACGGCGAATCTTGAAACCATCGCGTGTTGAATCATTTCCTTTTGTTGGTGTATTCACAAGTACATCTACTCTACCACTTCTGATCAGGTCAAGAATCTCTGTACTACCTTCTGAAAGTTTGCCTACGCGCTCAGCCACAATACCGTTTGCTTCTAGCTTATCTGCTGTACCTGGTGTTGCAATGAAGTTGTAGCCAAGACCTGCAAAGCGTTTTGCAATCTCAACAAATTCATCTTGATCGTACTTTTGGATTGTTGCAAGGAGTGTCCCTTTTTGGCTTGGTAATTTTTTACCTGCTGCAATGAATCCTTTGTAAAGTGCTTCTTCTACTGTTGCACCTACACCAAGTACTTCTCCTGTTGATTTCATTTCTGGCCCAAGGCTTACTTCTACTCTTGGAAGTTTCTCTGTAGAGAATACTGGTACTTTTACTGCATAGAAGTTCTCTGGTTCTGGATAAAGACCTGTGCCATAACCAAGCTCAGAAAGTTTAGAACCTAACATCACGCGTGTCGCAAGGTCAATGATTGGTACTTCTGTTACTTTAGAGATATATGGTACTGTACGGCTTGATCTTGGATTTACTTCGATAATGTAAAGCTCGTTCTTGTATTCGATGTACTGGATATTGATCATACCAAGTACTTCTAATTCTTTAGCGATTTGTCTTGTACACTCAATGATTTTTTCTTTCATATCATCTGAGATATTCACACTTGGGTAAAGTGTTGTACTATCTCCTGAGTGAATCCCTGCTCTTTCAAGATGCTCCATGATTCCTGGGATTAAGATATCTTCACCATCGCAAAGCGCATCAACTTCAATCTCACGACCCATAAGGTATCTATCAATGAGTACTGGGTTCTCTGGGTCACGGTCAAATGCGTTTTCTAAGTAGCGCTTAAGTTGCTCTTCTTCGAAAGTAATCTCCATACCTTGACCACCAAGTACATATGAAGGTCTTACAAGTACTGGGTACTCAAGTTCCGCTGCCACTTGAAGCCCTTCTTCTGTATTCCAGATTGCCTTACCTTTTGGACGAAGAATGTTGAGTTTCTCAAGTACTTCATCGAATTTTTCTCTATCTTCTGCTGCATCCACTTGTTTTGGTTGTGTTCCAAGTACAGTAATGCCCATTTTGTCACAGAATTTCGCAAGTTTGATTGCTGTTTGTCCACCGAACTGTAAGATTACCCCTCTTGGATTCTCTTTCATGATGATATGATATACATCTTCATCTGTTAATGGCTCGAAGTAAAGTTTGTCTGAAGTATTGAAGTCAGTACTTACAGTCTCAGGGTTATTGTTAACGATAATCGTCTCAATCCCTTGTTTCTTAAGTGCCATGATTGCATGTACAGAACAGTAGTCGAACTCAATCCCTTGACCGATACGGATTGGGCCTGATCCAAGTACCATTACTTTCTCACGATCTGATACTTCAACTTCATCGATTTCATCGTATGTTGAGTAGTAGTATGGTGATTGTGCCTCGAATTCACCACCACATGTATCAACCATTTTGTAAACAGGCATGATATTCCATTTGATACGAAGTTCGCGGATATCATCTTCTGTTACCCCAATGAATTCTGCAATCGCTTTGTCTGCAAAACCACGGCGTTTGAGTTTACGAAGGTATTTTGGTGTGAGCTCTTCGTATTCCATCTCTTTGAGTTTCTCTTCTTGATCGACAATCCACTTGAATTTCTTCACGAAGAAGATATCCATCCCTGTTACTTTACATACTTGTTCTTCTCTATAATGCATACGAAGCATTGCTGCTAATGCGAAGATACGCTCATCATCAGCTGTGATCACGCGCTCTTTAAGCTCTGCAAGTGAGCACTCAGCAAGCTTTTTGTGCATGAAGCTAAACTGTCCGATTTCAAGTGAACGAAGACCTTTAAGGAAAGCACTTTCAAAGTTATTTCCGATCGCCATAATCTCACCTGTAGCCATCATCTTTGTACCAAGTGTACGTTTTGCTGTGTAGAATTTATCAAATGGCCATTTTGGAATCTTAACAACTACGTAGTCAAGTGTTGGCTCGAAACAAGCATATGTTTTGCCTGTTACAGCATTTGTGATTTCATCTAATCCATAACCAAGCGCAATCTTTGCTGATACTCTAGCAATTGGATAGCCTGTTGCTTTTGAAGCAAGTGCTGAAGAACGGCTTACACGAGGGTTGATCTCGATAACTGCATATTCAAAGCTATCTGGGTGAAGTGCAAGCTGTACGTTACAGCCCCCTCTGATATCACAAGCTGAGATAATATCAAGTGATGCTCTTCTTAGCATTTGATATTCTTTATCTGAAAGTGTTTGAGATGGTGCAACTACGATACTATCTCCTGTATGGATCCCTACTGGGTCAATGTTTTCCATATTACATACAGTAATAGCTGTACCGTATTGGTCACGCATTACTTCGTACTCTACTTCTTTCCAACCTTTGATACATTTTTCAATCAGTACTTGGTGTACACGTGATAAGTGAAGTCCGCTTGCACAGATTTCTCTTAGTTCTTCTTCTGTCTCAGCGATTCCGCCACCAGTACCCCCTAATGTGTAAGCTGGTCTTACAACAACTGGGTATCCGATTTTTCTTGAGAAAGTAACAGCATCTTCTACTGATTCTACAATCTCACTTTCAATAACGGGTTGGTTGATACGGTTCATTAAATCTCTGAACCCTTCACGGTCTTCCCCTTCTTTGATCGCAGAGATTTGTGTTCCGATCACACGTACATTATATTTTTCTAAAATGCCTTTGTCGTGAAGTTCTACTGCAAGGTTAAGACCTGTCTGTCCACCTACACCTGCAAGTACACTGTCTGGTCTTTCTTTTGCAATAACTTTTTCAAGGAATTCCACTGTAAGTGGCTCTATGTAAATTTTGTCTGCGATTTCTTTGTCTGTCATAATTGTAGCAGGGTTACTGTTTACAAGTACAACTTCAATTCCCTCTTCTCTAATCGCTTGACAAGCTTGCGTTCCAGAATAGTCAAACTCAGCTGCTTGACCGATAACAATTGGACCTGATCCGATAACTAATACTTTTTTAATACTCATATCTCTTGGCATTATAATTTACCTCCTTGCATTACCTTGATGAATTCGTCAAAAATATGTTCTGTGTCTGTAGGTCCTGGGCATGCTTCAGGGTGGAACTGTACACTATAGATATCTAAGTCTTTGAAGTACATTCCTTCAACAGTCTGGTCATTAAGGTTCATATGTGTAACTGCTGCTCCTTCAGGAAGTGTTTCTACATAGTAGTTATGATTTTGTGATGTAATATATACACGGTTTGTAATATAATCTTTTACCGGGTGGTTACATCCATGGTGCCCAAATTTAAGCTTAGCTGTATTGCCCCCAAGTGCTAATGAAAGAAGCTGATGTCCCAAACAAATTGCAGTGATTGGCTTTTTACCAACGATTGCTTTGATTGCTGCTACAACTTCTGGTAGATCTTTTGGATCGGCTGGCCCATTTGATAAGAATACCCCATCTGGATTTACTGAGAGAATTTCTTCTGCTGATGTAAATGCTGGGAATACTGTAACCTTACAACCACGTTTTGCAAATTCTCTAATGATGTTTTGTTTCACACCACAATCAAGCATTGCAATATGAAGACCTTCACCATCTACTGTATAGCTTTCTTTTGTTGTCACTTCAGATACAGCCATTTGGTTGCACCAGCTATCCATCTTCAATTTGATTTGGCTTGGTGTGAGTTCACGTACTGCGATAATCCCACGCATTGTACCTGAATTTCTAAGTACTTTTGTAAGTGCTCTTGTATCAATACCTTCAATCCCAATGATCTTTTGTTCTTTGAGGTAGCCTTCTAGTGTGAGTTCACATCTGAAGTTGTTTGGGAAATCACATTTTTCTCTCACGATGAACCCTTTGACATGTGCCTTCTTTGACTCCATATCTTCAAGATTAATCCCATAGTTACCAATAAGTGGGTACGTCATCACAACCATTTGTCCATAGTATGATGGATCTGTAAGGATTTCTTGGTATCCTGTCATCCCTGTATTAAATACAACTTCGCCAATTGATTCTTTAAGGTATCCGAAAGCTTTACCTTCGAACACCATGCCATTTTCTAATATTAATTGTGCTTTCATATTATGCCATCACCCCTTGTAAGTCTTTACGCATTGCTAGAACTGCTTCGCGAGATGCTTTTGCGAAATCTTGTTCTGCAAAGTCTCTATTTTGATTGTATGCTGCAATAATGCCTCTTGAAGAGTTTACGATGATTCCCATACCATCTTTATCGAAGTAACCTTTAAGGTCTTCTCCTGATCCACCTTGTGCACCATATCCTGGTACAAGGAAGAATGTATGTGGCATGCGTTTACGTAAAGCGATTCCTTGCTCTTTGTAAGTTGCCCCTACTACAGCACCGATTTTGCTATATCCTAAGTCACCCATAGCGAGTTCACCCCAGCTGCTTACGAGATCAGCTGCTTTGTTGTAGATTGGATCCCCATCTTGAACAATAAGGTCTTGCATTTCCTTTCCACTTGGGTTGCTTGTTTTAACAAGGATGAATAATCCTTTGTCTCTCTCATTACAAGCTTTGATAAATGGGTCAATCCCATCAAATCCCATGTATGGGTTGAGTGTTACTGCATCTTCAGACCAAAGATCGAAGTGTTCCCCTTCAATCGCTACACCTGCGATATGCCCTGCATAAGCTGCCGCTGTTGATGCAATATCTCCACGTTTGATATCTCCAATGACTACAAGCCCTTTTGACTGTGCATATTCAGTTGTTTCCATATAAGCTCTTAATCCTTCTAAACCATATTGTTCGTACATCGCAATCTGTGGTTTAACAGATGGAATGAGGTCATGTACTTCATCGATAATCGCCTTATTAAACTTGATGAACATCTCAGCCACTGCTTTAGGTGTTTTACCGTATTTTTCTAACATTTCATCCTGAATAAACTTTGGAATCATGCTATAAGTTGGGTCTAAACCTACAACAGTTGGGTTTTCTTTTTTTTGAATTTCACGAATTAAACGATCGATCATAGTAACATCTCCTCTTAATCTTTTCTCTCTTCTATTCTATATTAAAATAAGTCTTTATTCTATCAAAAATTTAATTTTTATTCGATATTTTGTTTTTTTATACAAAAGTTTATAAGTAAACTATGCTCTATAAATAATTTTTCCATTTACAATCGTGTAAGCAACTTCCCCATACACTTCCATGCCACCAAATGGTGTGTTTTTTCCCTTTGAAGCGAAGGTCTTAGGATCAATCTCATAATTTTTATCTACATCGATAATGGCAATGTCTGCCACTTTACCAATTTCAATTGTTCCTTTATCAAGTCCAAGGATTTCTGCAGGTTTTGAACTCATTTTTTCAATGAGCTCTAGCGGTGTTAATACACCTGCCTTCACGAGATATGTGTAGCTGAGTGCAAAGCTTGTTTCAAGTCCTACAATTCCGAATGGTGCTTTATCAAACTCCACATTTTTCTCATCATAATGATGTGGTGCATGGTCTGTTGCAATCACATCGATGACCCCACTCTTGAGTGCCATTTTCATTGCTTCCACGTCTTCTTTTGTACGAAGTGGTGGGTTCATCTTCTTGTTAGTATCATAATCACCTACGATGCTATCATCTAGAATGAAGTAGTGTGGTGCTGTTTCTGCTGTAAGGTTGACGCCCCACTTTTTACCCATTTCAATAAGCTCTAAGCTTCCTTTTGTACTAATATGTGAAAGATGCAGTTTGCATCCTGTATAGCGTGCTAAAATGATATCTCTTGAAACAATCACTTCTTCTGCTTCACGCCCAACCCCCTTAATACCAAAGAGTTGTGCATGCTCTCCCGCATTCATAGAACCACCTGCTAAAGTATGGTCTTCTGTATGTGAGAAAATCGGGAGACCAAATGGTTTGACATAACTCATCGCTTTCTTCATAAGTCCTGAATCCATCACTGTACGACCATCTTCACTAATCGCACAGATGCCATGCTCTGCCATTTTACCAATGTTAGCAAGACTTTCGCCTTGTTGGCCTTTTGTGATCGATCCAACTGGAAGTACGTTGACCCCATTTGCTTTTGCAGTCATAGAGTTGATGTACTCTACTACACACTCATTATCGATGATTGGGTTCGTATTTGGCATACAACACATTGTTGTAATGCCTCCTCTTGCAGCCGCTTCACATCCTGATGCAATCGTTTCCTTGTGTTCGAACCCTGGTTCACGAAGGTGAACATGAAGATCGATAAGGCCCGGCACCACCCATTTACCATCTGCATCGATTACTTGATCTGCAGTGTCATTTAAATCCGTTCCGATAGCAATAACTTTTCCATCTTCTACCCAAATATCTGTGTGTTCTTCTGTCTGTGTTCTTGGATTGATGAGTAAACCACCTTTAATACAAAGTTTCATTATTTTGCTCTCCTTTCATTTAAAAGGGCAAGTATCGCCATTCTTACCGCCACCCCGTTTGTCACCTGTTCATCGATGACACTTACTGAACTATCTAAAAGCTCCGGCATCAATTCAATACCACGATTGACTGGCGCTGGATGCATCAAAATCGCTTCTGAGTCTGCATAGCTAAAGAGCTCTTCGCCAATACCATAAATCTGGCTATATTCTCTTAGGTTTGGGAATAAACCACCTTTTTGACGTTCCATTTGGATACGTAATCCCATCACCACATCTGCACCTGTAATAGCTTCTTTAATATTATTTGTTACTTTTGCTCCAAGTGCTTCCATGCTTTTCGCTGCAAGTGTTCCTGCTCCTGCAAGCGTCACATTTGCACCTAACTTTACAAGACCAAATACATCTGATCTCGCTACACGGCTGTGGGCAATATCCCCAACAATCGTTACATTAAGATCTTTGAAGCCACCTTTTTTCTCACGAATTGTATAGAGATCTAAAAGTGCTTGTGTTGGATGTTCGTTGGCGCCATCTCCTGCATTGATAACAGATGCTTTTACGTTTCTTGCAAGTAAATGTGCACTGCCACTCATGCTGTGTCTCATGACCATAAAGTCGATCCCCATGCGATCGAGTGTAATGCCTGTATCCGCTAAAGTTTCACCTTTTTGCACACTGCTTGTTGCAACTCCAAGATCTGTTACATCTGCACCTTGATAGATACCTGCCATATTGAATGCTACTTTTGTTCTGGTGCTGTTCTCATAAAAAAGCGTAATTAATGAGCGATTTTTTAAAGTTTCTTCTCTTAAACTCGGATTTTCGATTTTGAGTTTCATATCTTCTGCAAGATCAAGTATGCTTAAAATCTCACTTTCTTCTAATGTTCTAATTCCTAATAAGTCTTTGCTTTTTAACATACGACACCATCCTTTTTTTGAGCAAAATAAAAGGCAATGAAAAGAGTTCCCTCTTCTCATTGCCTAAAAGCCATAAAAAATGCACACGTTAACATGGTCTTTGGATTTTTATACTAAAAAAATACATAAAGACGCTTTAATATCAACTATGTTTCATCTGCTGATTTATATAATTGTAAATATATTTATACTTATATTTTCACGTTTCCTTTTTGGCCTCTCTGGACCAAGCTTAAAGGCAATTGATATGCTATTTAATTTTCTGTTATTGATACTACCATAACTATCGACTGCTGTCAATATGTGGACTTGCATAATGTATTATTTTTTCATATTTGTACATCCTAAGAGTAAATTTATTCCCAACGGAGGAGGTTTAGTATGTCTTCACATACAAATACAGGAAAAAAATTATCTCTATTTGCCCTTGTGCTGATGATCTTTACATCAGTCTATGGCTTTGCGAATATGCCTAGAGCTTTCTTTCTTATGGGCTATGCCGCAATTCCATGGTATCTTTTAGGTGCCATTGCTTTTTTCTTACCTTACGCACTCATGATGGCTGAGTATGGAGCAGCCTTCAAATCCGAAAAAGGTGGTATTTACTCTTGGATGGAACGTTCGATCGGTCCAAGATATGCCTTTATAGGCACCTTTATGTGGTATGCATCCTATATCATTTGGCAAGTCAACGTATCAAACACCATTTGGATCCCATTGTCTAATGCCTGCTTTGGTAGGGATATCACTGCTGACCTT
>JBOFIR010000270.1:0-13375 GCA_051650265.1 Cellulosilyticaceae bacterium | reverse complement strand
CGCAAGCTCATTCCTCTTCTCTCGTTGATCTTTATAGATGTTCCCTAAGGAAAATATCCTATCTTTCGGACGACTTTGTGTCCATTAAAGTAAAAAGCTGTAGATATAATCTACAGCCAGTTTATGATTGTTTTAAGTAGTATGCTACTAACTCCTCTAAAATTTCATCTCTTTGGAGTTTACGAATTTTTGTTCGCGCACCTTTGTGGCTTGTAATATAGGTTGGATCACCTGACATAATATAGCCTACGATTTGATTGATCGGGTTATACCCTTTCTCAGTTAGTGCTGTATAAACATCTATTAAAACTTCTCTGGTAGATACTCTTTCTGGCATTTCAAAGTGAAACTGCATGGTCTCATTGATATTTTTCATTTGCCTCACCTTCCAATAGTAACAGTTAATCTCTTAGATATATCATAATACAATACACTTGGATATGCAATTATAAAAATACAATTTATGAGCTAATTAATGTACCAATCAGCACATCACCTTCAATTGTATCAATTTTCACCTGGCGCACTGTATTACTAATCTCTTCTGAGACACTTGCATGAACCTTGAGATAGTTGCTTGTATAACCCGTACCTATCCCATCCTCTATGGTCTCAAATAAAACCTCTACGACCTGTCCGATATGTCCTGAGATAAAACCTTGACGACTCGCATCGCATACTGCTTTAAGGCGTGTAACACGGTCATCCTTGACTTGTGGTGCAATTTGATCTTTCATCTTCGCAGCCACTGTACCCTCACGTGTTGAATAAGGGAACAGATGCACTTGTGCAAAACCTACTTCTTCGACAAATGCCATCGTCTCCTTAAACTCTTCTTCACTCTCACCTGGGAAGCCTACAATGATATCTGTGGTAATCGCAACATCTGGCCATACCGCTCTGAGCCTGCGTACACTCTCTAAGTACTCTGCTGTAGTATACTTACGATTCATACGCTTAAGCACTGTATCTGATCCACTCTGCAGGGAAAGATGAAAGTGTCTACAAAGCTTTGTCAAACGAGGTAAAGCTTGCGTGAAGGCCTCTGTCACAACCACAGGCTCTATAGAACTCAATCGAATACGCTCTAATCCTTCTACTTCATTCAGTCTTTCAATGACTTGAATAAGAGATGTTCCCTCTAAATCTTTCCCATATGAAGCCACATGTATTCCTGCAAGCACAATTTCTTTGAATCCACTTGCTACAAGGCGCTCTGCCTCTGCAAGCACATTTTCTTCTTTTCGGCTACGAATCTTTCCACGTACGTATGGAATGATGCAGTAAGTACAGTAATTATTACATCCTTCTTGAATCTTGAGATACACACGTGTACGCTCATCCATATTTGAAATAGTGAGTTCTTCAAACTCTGTCACTTCCATAATATCATCCACAAGGTTGAACACCTGATCCTCTTTGAACTGCTCAACCAATTCTACGATCTTCTGACGGTGGTTAGTTCCAACGATAATATCAACTTCTTCTACATCTGTCTTAATTTTCTCTCCTGCCGACTGTGCATAGCATCCCATAGCTACAAGAATACTATTTGGGTTGATTTTCTTTGTCTTTCTAAGCATTTGACGACATTTTCTATCGCTGAGATGGGTTACTGTACATGTGTTTACCACATAAACATCCGCATATTCATCAAAAGGTACAATTTCATACCCACTATTTTTAAAGTTTTCCATAACGGCTTCGGTATCATATTGGTTTACCTTACAGCCTAACGTATAAAACGCTGATTTTTTCAAGATTACACCTCTTTCATGTTGACAACTAATCTGTGATGCATATATTATACAAGTAAGAATAAAGGAGGATTGTGTTATGACATCTGTTGAAGTTTCACTCAATTCTATTGAGAAAGTCAAGCAATTCGTTAATCTTATCAGTCAGTATGACGGCGATTTTGACCTCACCTCTGGAAGGTACGTCATTGATGCAAAATCCATCATGGGCATCTTTAGTCTCGATTTATCCAAACCTATTCGTTTAGATATCCATGATGATGACATGGCAAGCATCCTAATGATGCACCTCAAAGATTTTAGGAATAAAGATTAATTATATATAGTGTAAAAGTCTACCTAGGTAGACTTTTACACTATATTTTTTATGCACATTACACGCGGATTACTTCTGTTCCACTAATTGCTTGAAGCATAAGCTCCTCGATCACATCATCAAGTAAACGCTCTGAACGCTCAATGTATTCAAGCTTTGGTTTTGTTTGAGGGTGTTTTGGTACAAAGATTGTACAGCAATCTTCATATGGTAAGATAGATGTTTCATACGTATCAATCTTATTCGCAATTGCAATAATCTCTTGTTTATCAAATCCAATAAGCGGTCTAAATACAGGCATACGTGCAGATGCATCAGTTACCACAAGTCCATGCATTGTCTGACTCGCTACTTGCCCAATACTTTCTCCTGTAATAAGTGCTTGCACACCATTTTTCTCTGCAATACGCTGTGCAATCTCCATCATGATACGACGCATGATAATTGTTAGTTCTTCATGTGGACATTTTTCATAGATAGCCATTTGTACATCTGTAAATGGTACAACATGTACATTCATACCACCTGTATATACTGCTACCTTTTTCGCAAGATCCACTACCTTCTCTTTTGCACGTTCACTTGTATATGGTGGACTATGGAAGTAGATCGCATCCACTTCAACCCCACGCTTAGCGATCATCCAAGCTGCTACAGGGCTATCAATTCCACCAGAAAGAAGAATACTTGCTTTTCCATTTGTACCGTATGGCATCCCACCCGCACCTTTGTAGGATTTTGAGTACACATATGTGCCTTTACGAATCTCTACCATAAGTGTCATTTCTGGCTCACGTACATTAACGCTGATCTGGTCACTAAATTCATCGAGTAAGAAGCCACCAATTTCTGCACTTACTTCCATTGATGTCATAGGGAAACGTTTATCACCACGCTTTGTTTCAACTTTAAATGTAAACTTGCGCCCTCTCTCCTCACATTCTTTTGCCATGTGCTCACGCGCTAGTTCTTTAATCGCATCTAAAGATACTTCATCATTTTTTGTACCATAAGCTACACCAATAATTCCAAAGATACGTGTTAATCTTGAAATCACAAAATCAATATCAAAATCATCTTCACGTGTTGGTTCAACTGTAATACGCCCTTGTTCTTTTTTGACATCAAAATGTCCTACTGATTTGAGATTTCTACGAATTGTATCTACAAGACGGTTCTCAAAAATATGTCTATTTTTCCCTTTGATCGCTAACTCACCATATTTTACTAAAAATACGTTTTTCATTTGAGTTACCTCCTTAATGTATATTTTCTTAGCATTGCTATTTTATCTTTAAGCACTTGAAGCGTTTGGTCTAAATTTGCCATAGTCGTCTCAATGCCAAACGAAAAACGGATCGCATTATCAAGATGTTCCTTTGGCAAACCTAACGCCACCAATGTTCCTGCTTTAGCTACTTTATTGGATGAACATGCCGACCCTGAGGATACAAAAATAGCTTCTTGCTCTAATGCATGAAGTAGCACCTCAGCACGTACATCCTTGAACCCAATATTGAGTATATGTGGTGCCCCATCCTCTAGTGCTGGCCCATTTACATGTGTATCTGGAATCATCTCAAGAATCTGTGATCCTAAATAAACTTTACATGCGCGTAGGTGCTCACGATAGGACTCACCTTGTTTTTGGATTTGCTCCGCAGCAACGTGCATCCCTACAATACCTGGTACATTTTCTGTTCCTGATCTCATATTTTTTTGTTGCCCACCACCATGTACTAAATTTAAGATGCGCGCACGCTTATTTTTATAAAGCAGTCCGATCCCCTTTGGACCATAAAACTTATGCCCACTAATGGATACAAGGTCAATTTGTCCACTTCGAATTGGTAATGCTACTTTTGTGAAGGATTGAATAGCATCTACATGGAAGAGTGTCTTTGAATTTTGCTTTTTGATGAGTTTACCTATTTTTTCGATGTCTTGAACCACACCCACCTCGTTATTAACATGCATAATACTCACCAAAATAGTCTCATGATTAATTGATTCTTCTAGATACATAAGATCAATTTTACCTTCTGTATCTACTGGAAGCTCAATCACCTCAAATCCTTCACCTGCAAGGTAATCAAACACCTCTTTGACTGATGCATGCTCAATCGCAGATGTAATAATTCGCTTACCTGTACGCTTGTGTGCCATAGCTGTTCCAATAATCGCAAGATTATTACTCTCTGTGCCACCTGATGTATAAATGATTTCTTCTGCTGCGGCACCCAGTACTTTTTCAAAATATTGCGTTGCCTGCTTGATTTTAGTTTCTGCTTCCATGCCTTTTTTATGCAATGAAGATGGATTCCCATATTGCTCCTTCATCACAGAACACATTGCATCAATGACCTCATCTAGTGGTCTTGTGGTGGCTGCATTATCTAAATATATTTCACCCATATGCTTGTTCCTTTCATTCACACTCTAAAAATAAACTCACAAAAAATGAGGGATAAATCCCCCATTTAACGATTCGTTACATTGTTAATAGCTTGTAAAACACGAGCTTTCTCAAAGGGCTTCACAATAAAATCTTTAGCACCCCTTTTGATTGCCTCAACAACTTTTGATTGTTGGCCCATAGCTGAACACATAATAATCTTTGATTCAGGACTTACTTCTAAAATACCTTCAATGGCTTCTATACCATCCATCTCTGGCATTGTAATATCTAATGTAATCACATCTGGTGTGAGTTTTTTCGCAAGTTCTATTGCTTCGATGCCATTTCCAGCTTCTCCAATCACCTTAAACTCTGCTTCTGTAAGCATCTTTTTGAGGACGGTTCGCATAAAAATCGCATCGTCTACTACCAAAACCGTGAGATTTTTCATCATCCCATCTCTCCCATTTCATACAATATAGTTGTCAGGGCAACTAAACTGGCTGTCTCACTTCTCAAAATACGCTTCCCTAGAGTAATCGGCTGAATTTGATGCGCTAAAGCTGATGCTACTTCTTCCTCAGTGAATCCCCCTTCAGGGCCAATAAGAATCCCAAAACGTTCGCTGTTTTGCGATTGGAGCATACTGCGCATACCTGATTCATCTTCTTTTTCATAAGGAATAAAACCCTTCAGATTCTGGTCTTCTATATACTTAATCGCTTCATCCATCTTAAGTGGTTGCTGTACCACTGGTACAACACCTCTACCACTTTGTTTAGCTGCTGCTTCAGCAATTTTATTCCATCTATCAATCTTTGCTGCAACTTTTTTGTCACCTTCAAGCTTGACTACACAACGGGTCGTAAGCAAAGGTACAATCTCAAAAACACCAATTTCAACTGCCTTTTGAATGACCCACTCCATTTTTTCACCTTTGATAAGGGATTGGAATAACGTCACTTTCGTAAAAGGTTCTGCTGTTGATTGTATTCTTTCTTTGATTTGCGCATAAATGGCATTTTGGTCCATTGTAGTAATTATACACTTATAATCATAACCTTGTCCATCATTTATTACAATTTCATCGTCCACACTTAATCTAAGGACATTTTTAATATGATTGAAGTTGTTACCCACAACTTCAATCATATCTTCTTTAAGAGCCGTTTGATCTACGAAAAACTTTGGCATCGCTTACCCTCTCTTAGCTACGATAGCAACCCATTCTTTTTGCTCATGAACTTCTACCGTCACCCAACCATTACGTGCCATTGCTTCCATCACGTCAGCTTTACGTGAATTGATGACGCCTGATGCAATCCATACACCATCTTCCGCAACGACTTGATCTACTTGATCTGCAAGAATAATGATGACATCTGCAATAATATTAGATACCACGATATTACCTTTTTCAGACACCACGTCTAGTAGGTTACCTGCACGTACATCCATCACATCTGATACGTGATTAGTCGCCACGTTTTCTTTTGCTACACGTACCGCTACTGGGTCAATGTCTACACCAATGACACGTTTTGCACCCATCTTTGCTGCAATAATCCCCAGTATCCCACTACCTGTACCAATATCTAACACTGTATCCTCAGGTTTGATATACTGCTCTGTAAGCATTGCACAAAGTGCTGTTGTCTCATGTGTTCCTGTACCGAATGCCATGCCTGGATCCATTTCAATAACAAGTTCATCTTTGACTTCGCATGTTTCCCAAGTTGGTTTGATGAGAATATTTTTTCCTAGTTTCACTGGTTTATAATATTTTTTCCACTCATTTGCCCATTTTTCTTCTGGAATATCAAGTAAGCTGATTGCTCCTGATCCGATGTTTAAAAACTCGCTCACTGTTTTGAGGTGTTTTTGAATAGCATCGATCTTTTCTTTGATGTCGATTTCAGTAGAGAAGTATGCTTTTACAAATACAGTATCTAGCCCATCATCTTTCATCAAACTCTCATCAATGAGATCAAATAGGACTTGTGTGCGGTCTTGATTCATCACATCTTTAGGGTCACAAATCTCCACACCACCTGCATTTTCCTCTACTAAAAAATAACTAATTGCTTCTACTGCTTCTGTTGTCGTTTCAATCGCTACTTGAATATAATCCACGTCTTTTTCCTCCTTGGTAGGTGTTATGCGTTTTTATTGAAAAATTTCTCTATCTTTTTTCTGAAATTCATTTGCTCTGGTTGTTGTTCTGTCGTTCCCTCTTCAAATTCCTTAAGCAGATTTTTTTGCTTTTGCGTCAGGTTCTTTGGTACTTCAATATATACCTCAACATATTGGTCGCCGCGGTGCTTCTTGTTGCGGATGTTTGGAATACCTTTACCTTGAAGTCTAAATGTTGTTCCTGTTTGTGTTCCTTCTGAGATATTAAACTTCACATTGCCATCTAATGTTGGAATGGCAAGCTCAGCACCCAATGTTGCCTGTGTAAAAGTAATTGGCATACGCATGTGTACATCATTGCCTTTTCTCTCAAAGAGCTCATGTGGCTTGATATAAACAGTGATGAGTAAGTCACCATCTGGCGCTCCTACTTCACCGACTTCACCTTTACCAGAAATACGAAGTGTCTGACCATGGTCAATTCCCGCTGGGAATGTCACAGTGATTTTCTTCGTTGCTCTTACTTTACCTTGCCCATGACACGCCTGGCAAGGGTCTGAGATGACTTTTCCTTCCCCACGGCAAGCATCACATGTCTGAACGCTTTGCATTGCCCCAAGAATTGTACGTTGTGTCACACGAATTTGGCCTGAACCACCGCACTTGCTACATGTTGTAGGTGTTGTACCTGGTTTTGCCTTTGTACCATTACATGTGCCACAGCGTTCTGATGTACTCACTTGGATTTCTTTTTCTACGCCAAAAGCAGCCTCTGCAAAATCAAGTTGCACAGTCTGTCTGATATCAGCCCCTGGCATTGGCCCACGTGGTCTACGACCACCACCACCGCCACCAAACATATCACCAAATACACTACCAAAGATGTCGCCCATATCGAACTCGAATCCACCACCAAATCCGCTAGCACCACCTGCGCCGCCGCCCATTTGATCAAATGCACTATGACCAAAACGATCATATGCCGAACGTTTCTCTTCATCACTTAAGATCTCATAAGCTTCTGTTGCTTCTTTAAATTTGGCTTCCGCTTCTTGATCCCCTTGATTTGTATCTGGATGATACTGCTTTGCTAATTTTCTATATGCTTTTTTAATTTCAGAGTCTCCAGCACCCTTCTGAATGCCTAACACCTCATAATAATCTCTTTTTGACATTTCATTCACCACCTTATGATAACTTATTTCATTATACCTATAGTCGCCTGATTATACAACTCTAACGTACAGAAACAGCCAAAGAGATACCCCTTTGACCGTTTCTGAAAAATATTATTCTTCTTTGAAATCTGCATCAATGATATCATCATTTGGCGCTGCAGATGTATGTCCGCCCATGTCAGCGCCTTCTGGTGCTGCTTGACTATAAAGTTTTTCAGAGATACCGTAGAATACTTGTGTTAATTCATCTTTCGCTGTTTTAAGCGCTTCGATATCTGCATCACTCATGTTTTCTACTACAACTTTATCGTTGATTTCTTTGAGTTTTGCAAGACTTGCTTCTACACTTGCTTTATCTGCTGCTTCTAACTTATCTTCCATGTCTTTGAACATTTTTTCTGTTTGGAAGATCATGCTATCAGCTTCATTTTTCACATCGATTGCTTCTTTACGTTTTTTATCTTCTGCAGCATGTGCTTCAGCTTCTTGAACAGCTTTGTTAATATCATCTTCTGAAAGATTTGTACTTGCAGTAATTGTGATATGTTGCTCTTTACCTGTTCCTAAATCTTTTGCAGATACTTTTACGATACCATTTGCATCAATATCAAATGTTACTTCGATTTGTGGAATACCGCGTTGTGCTGGCATAATACCATCTAATTTAAAGTTACCAAGTGTTTTGTTATCTCTTGCCATAGGTCTTTCGCCTTGAACAACATGGATATCAACTGCTGGTTGGTTATCTGCTGCTGTAGAGAAGATTTGGCTCTTCTTAGTAGGAATTGTTGTATTTCTTTGAATAAGGTTTGTAGCAACCCCACCCATTGTTTCGATTCCAAGTGAAAGTGGTGTAACGTCAAGAAGTAAGATGTCTCCTGCGCCTGCATCACCAGCTAATTTACCACCTTGGATTGCAGCACCTACAGCTACACATTCATCTGGGTTAATTCCTTTGAATGGTTCTTTTCCTGTGATACGTTTTACAGCATCTTGAACAGCTGGAATACGTGTTGAACCACCTACTAATAAGATTTTATCAAGTTCTGATGCGTTAAGGCCTGCATCGCTTAAAGCGTTGCGAACTGGTCCCATTGTACGCTCTACAAGGTCAGCTGTTAACTCATCGAATTTTGCTCTTGAAAGTGTGAGATCTAAGTTTTTACCTGTTGCACAGATAAATGGAATTAAGATGTTTGCAGTTGATTTTGAAGAAAGTTCTTTCTTAGCTGTTTCAGCTGCTTCTTTAAGACGTTGCATTGCCATTTTATCTGCTGATAAATCTTCGCCTTCTTGTTTTTTGAATTCTTCAACTAAGTAGTTGATCACTCTTTGGTCGAAGTCATCTCCACCTAAGTGATTATCTCCACTTGTTGATAGTACTTCGATTACACCATCACCAATCTCGATGATTGATACGTCGAATGTACCACCACCAAGGTCGTATACCATAATTTTTTGCTCATGCTCATTTTCAAGACCGTAAGCTAATGCTGCAGCTGTTGGCTCGTTGATGATACGTTTAACATCAAGACCTGCGATACGGCCTGCATCTTTTGTTGCTTGACGTTGTGCATCTGAGAAATACGCTGGTACAGTGATTACTGCTTCAGATACAGTTTCACCTAAGTAACTCTCTGCATCTGATTTTAATTTTTGAAGAATGATTGCTGAAATTTCTTGTGGTGAATAATCTTTATCTTCAATTGATACACGGAAATTAGTTCCCATGTGACGTTTGATTGACATGATTGTTTTTTCATGGTTAGTAATTGCTTGACGTTTTGCTACGTCCCCTACTAAACGCTCACCATTTTTTGTGAAACCTACAACTGAAGGTGTTGTTCTCCCACCATCTGTGTTTACGATAACAACTGGTTTTCCACCTTCCATTACTGATACACAAGAGTTAGTTGTTCCTAAGTCAATACCGATAATTTTAGCCATTATAATTTCCTCCTATCAATTCGCTCTATTGAAATTTTGATTTGTTTTTATTTTAATTTAGTTTGCTACTTTTACCATACTGTAACGAATGACTTTCTCTTTGTAGAGATAGCCTTTTTGAAGCTCTTCTGCTACCATATCCTCATCTAGATTTTCATCTTCGACATGGAGCACTGCATTGTGGAATGCTGGGTCAAAAGGTTTTCCTTCTGCTTCAATTGGTGTCACATCAAGTTTCTCTAATATACCAAGAAGTTGCTTGTAGATCATTGAAACCCCTGCACCAAATGTTTCATCTGTACACTCTTGTTTGAGTGCACGTTCAAAGTTATCAATTACAGGAAGTAATTCTGCGATGGTGTTACTCACTGCCATATCGTAAAGATTGTGTTTCTCATTTTCTGTTCTCTTACGATAGTTATCAAACTCTGCCATAAGTCTTTGAAGACGTTCTAAATACTCAGCTGCTTTTTTAGCCGACTCATCTGTGTCAGATGTTTTATCTTCTGTTTCTACATCTTCAACAACGACTTCTTGCGTTTCTTGTTCCACAACTTCTTCTGCTGGGATATCCATTTTTTCGTTTTCCATCTTTCCACCCTTTCTCCTTTGCTTTATGAATCGTTATAGTCACAAAGCATATTGGTAATATAGTAGGCTATATGCTCTAGTATAGAAACAACCTGGCCATAATTCATACGTGTTGGTCCAATAATACCAATAGAGCCAAGGCTATATCCCCCGATTCTAAAGTTGGTTGTTACGACACTACATTGTTTCATAGGTTCAAGTGCATTTTCTTCCCCTATGGTTATATTGACAGCACTCCCTGCCGTCTGATCCAGAAGCTTCATTAAATGGGGCTTCTGTTCAAGCAGTTCGAGTACTTGTTTTGCTTTTTCTACATCGTTAAACTCTTGGAAGTCTAAAATATTGGTCATACCTCTTGTAATGATGGTATTCACATCTTCCTCGTGAAGCGTTCGGACGATGGCTTCTACAACATCTACTGCAACATCTTTGTAATCTAGCATTTTCTCTTGAAGTAATGCCGTAGTATTTCCCGTAATCTCACTAAGTGATGCTTGCTTGAGCATCTCATTGAGAATATTGGATAATACAAGACAAAGATGATTATCTAACGGCTTGTGTGTGGCAATAACCTGGTGTCTCACAATGTTGGTATCTGTGACAATAACACAGGCTGCACTGTATTCATCTACTGGTACAAGCTGAAGATGTTTGATCTTAGTTTCTGTAATAGAAGGTGCTGAGGCGATCGTCGCGTAGTTAGTCATTGCTGAGACCAACTTCGCCGTTTCCTCAAGTAGCTGATCCATCTTATTAATCTTTTGTTTGAGCATCCCAACAATAATATTTTCCATATCCGGTGCAATATCTTGTCTCTTCATGAGCGAGTCTACGTATAGTCTGTATCCACGATCAGAGGGGATTCTGC
Source organism: Cellulosilyticaceae bacterium (assembly GCA_051650265.1). Classification (GTDB taxonomy): domain Bacteria; phylum Bacillota; class Clostridia; order Lachnospirales; family Cellulosilyticaceae; genus JBOFEH01. The sequence continues at coordinate 2,187 of JBOFIR010000270.1, read as the reverse complement.
CAGAGGACGTATGTGGCTGTACTATAAGCCCAAGCTCCTCTAAATCAGACATTTCATTACGAATGGTGGCAGAACTTATGCCAAGGTCATATTTTTTTGAAATGGTTCTAGACCCTACAGGATCACCTGTTTGAATATAATCGTGAATAATTGCCTCTAGTATTTTGATTTTACGCTCATTCATATCCATGACATCACATCCTTCGAATGTTAGCACTCACTCTTAACGAGTGCTAACTACATTTTTAAGATATCACTATTTAATTGTTCTGTCAATATCTTTTGCGTCTGATTTGAGAGATTTTTTTACAATAAAAATGAGGCATATACTTGGTTAGCAATATCAAGCCCAAAGTCTGTGAGATACACCCTTTCATTATGATGAATCAAGGCTTTCTCTTTTATCCATCCTTCAATCACATCACCATAAACTTCCATAAGTGTTTGTCCAAAACGCACGTTAAAATCCAAGGCATCAACCCCAGATCGCATGCGAAGTCCCAGAAACATAAACTCTTCCATGGCCATTTGCTTCGTAATCACTTCCTCCTCTACCACCAACACGTCATAACGACCTCTCGCATCTATATAAGAAGACATATCTGTCGTATTGTGATAGCGCTTACCCTCTAGGTAACCATGTGCACCTAGTCCCGCGCCAATATAATTTCCTTGTTGCCAATAAAGGATATTGTGACGACATGCCTCTCCCTCTTTGGCCCAATTAGAGATCTCATACTGTTCGTAACCACGTTCACCAAGATAGCTCTGAGCATAGTGATACATCTGACGATCTACTTCTTCATCTGGCAAGATCAATTCACCACGCTCATAAGCATCATAGAAAGGTGTTCCTTCTTCTATAATAAGCGCATAGGCAGATATGTGAGAGATGTCATGATCCACCACATATGAAAGTGTCTGTTGCCAATCCTCTAGTGTTTGCCCCGGCAGGCTAAACATCAGGTCTGTATTGATACGTTTGATTCCATGTTTTCTTAAAATGGTGATACTTTCATCCCAGGCATCAAGACTGTGAATACGCCCTAGTTTTTTGAGCAGACAAGGTTGCATAGCTTGTAGTCCCAAACTGACACGATTAATCCCTATGCGTTTAAACACTACCGCGTGTTCTTCTACAATAGTTCCAGGATTTGCTTCTATCGTCCACTCCAAATCTGGCTCTAAGGTAAAAGAGGCGTTAATAGTTTGCCCAATTTTCTCTAGTAAAAAAGGTGGCAGAACTGTTGGAGTTCCGCCACCTATAAAGATACTAGAGATTGTGTGTACTCCTAATACGCGCTTTCCATAGTTGGCTAACTCTTGGCAGAGCGCCTCCACATAACTTTCATAGTCATGATGTTTTGGAAAGGATAAAAAGTCGCAATAATGACATTTCATTTTGCAAAAAGGTATATGCACATACAATCCTATTCTCATTTGTTTCCTCTATTCATCTAATTTTAATACGCTCATGAAGGCTGCTTGTGGCACTTCCACATTACCCACTTGACGCATACGTTTCTTACCTTCTTTTTGTTTTTCAAGAAGTTTACGCTTTCTCGAAATATCTCCACCATAACATTTTGCAAGAACGTCTTTTCTCATAGCACTGATTGTCTCACGTGCGATAACTTTGTTCCCGATCGCTGCCTGGATTGGAATCTCAAATAAGTGTCTTGTAATCTCTTTTTTAAGTTTTTCTACGATTTTTCTACCTTTCTCTACTGCACGTTGCTCATGCACAATCAGAGAGAGGGCATCTACCAATTCCTTGTTTACAAGAATATCAAGTTTTACAAGTTTAGATTCCATATATCCCTTCATCTCATAGTCAAAAGATGCATAGCCTTTTGTACGTGATTTAATGGCATCAAAGAAATCATAGATAATTTCGTTGAGTGGGAGATCATAAGTGAGTACAGCTCTTGTTCCTTCTAAATATTCCATACCATAATAAATCCCACGTCTTTCTTGACAAAGATCCATTACTGCACCGATATAATCAGTTGGTACAATGACCTTCGCCGCTACAATAGGCTCTTCCATGTATTTGATCACTGATGGATCTGGAAGATTTGATGGATTAGAAAGTTCAATCATTTCACCATTTGTTTTATGAACATGGTAGATAACGTTTGGCGCTGTTGTGACAAGGTCTAGGTTGTACTCACGTTCTAGACGCTC
>JBOFIR010000269.1:0-13083 GCA_051650265.1 Cellulosilyticaceae bacterium | reverse complement strand
ACCCTATCTGTATACTATTGTTAAAATGGGTTAATTTAAATATATGAAATAAGTATGACGAGGTGCTTCATGCAAAAATATATGAAACAAAAATTTCTTTTAATTTTACTTCTATCTGTTGCCGTTCTATTTATTGCTTTCCCCACAAGTGGAACTGATCTCAATACATCTACACATCGTCAAACAATACAAACATTTATCAATGATATCAAATCACTTCAAAATCTTGTATTTACCCTTGCTCAATCTGCTTTAGAAGATTCACCCAAAGATCCTACAAAGCTTAATAACCAAATAAAATTTATCAATTCAGAGATTGAAACGCTAAATACAAGAATTCTTGATTACCTAACAACTGTTCCTAGCATAAGTGCTCAAAATAGTGATACACTCCTTGCGCAAAATGCTTTGAATCTCGTCAAGAATTCTTTGTACCAAATTAATCGACTCGTTAATGCACCAAGTAAGGTCGATGAATTATTGATTCTACAAGAATTCTTTAGGCTTAGAGTAAATGCTGCCGAAACACTCACTGGACTTCAAGCCATTATTTCTTCCAAATAAACCCTTCCTATCCTAGTAAATAAAGAGCAGGGTAAGTCGATGTCCATCTAATAAAAGACTCTTGATCTCATTACCTCATCTTTACTACTTCCTATATTCAAAAAAGCTATGTTTAGAATCCCCTAAACATAGCTTTTTTGCAAGAACTTTATGCACTCAATATGCCTGAATCACCTAAAGTCTTAGGATTATTTGAATCATAAATCACGGTATAGCGTCAACATTTATTTTTTTGACATGTATTAGCCATACTCAATTTATTCACCAATATTGCTTCTAAAGTAATAATAGACTTTAACATTGAGTCTACAGAATCATTGACACACTGCAACTCCTCACTCGTTGTTCCCAAAGCTAGGACCGCCTGTATTTTTGCACCTTCTTGTTGCAGAATATTTGCAAGAGCAACTTCTCCTAATGCTACTGATTCGATGAGTTCTGTATATGCCTGATAACATCTATTTACAAAAATAACCTGTGCAGGATTGCTGTCATAGGACTTGGCTATATTGCCGTCTACAATCAGCGTTGCTACATTATTAAAACTTTGACCTGCTGATAACAACTCTACTTTATCAATCGTCGTCGCGACTTCTAACCTAATGGTTGCAGTAAGGGGCACATTAGCAGCAGGTATTTTGACCTCCAACGTATTGTTAGGCCCTATCGTGTAATCTAGGGGAATACTTGTTGTTACACCATTATCAATCACTGATACTTTAGTCTGTGTCGCATCAAAAAGGAGCGCTGGATGAAGGGGATCACTTATCAAATAATAATTAGTAGCCGGATCCTCTTGCAAGTTAGTTGCATTGATTACAAAATAAACGCCTTCACCTTTTTGAATCAATACTTCCTGTGTGTTAGGCCCTTTTGTAACAAGAGGCTTTGTCACTTTTACAAGATCTATTTGAGCAGCATCTGAAATCCCTGGTGAAACAACTTGATCCTTATCTTCAGTAACAATACTGATCGTATTATTAATAGTACTTGTTGCCAACGTCTGTTGTAGTTTATAAACTAGCGTTAATGTTACCATTTCATTCAGTGTCAAGTCTGTCGCAGCAAGCTCAAATGTTGTGACATTATTAACTGTCGTTTCTATAACAGGTATCGTCTTCCCGCCCTGTTTAATGGTTGATTTTGGTGTACTCCCTGCTGTTGTCGCAATATAGCTCAGCCCTGCAGCGGGTAAAATAGTATCTGTCAAAATGTATTTTACAACTGTGCTATCTACCGGTGTAAAAGTCGCTGTAAATTGTGCGTAATTATCTTTCTTATTCTCTATAGGAGATGTAACAGGTTCTTTATTAATAGCCGGTGGTAATTTAACAATAATGCCAAAAGCAGCTACCAATCCTGCGGGATAAAGACTTGGCACATCTACTTCTATACTTTGCGTCTGATAAGAATCAAAGATGTATTCTGTCGTATTATAATTAACCCCTGTCAATGTTACTTTACTACTTCCTACGCCACTTAATATAGGGGATTCCACATTAGGCACTTGTGGTACAGAATCTAAAACACTCCATACAGGTCCATTACTAGCAATCGACCACACTTCTCCATCTGTAGTGATCTCTGCATCAGCTACCACCATCATATATTCTTGAGTTGGCACACCATTTTTTTTCACTACGATATTTGATAATTTGACATGCGCATTGGTCATTGATATAGAAAAATAAAGATTTTCTATTCCACCATAAGCCATCCCCTTACCCAAACTACCATAAGTATTCTGAGTTGGTGTCGCTGTAATAGCAGTCTTTATTGTTTGTGCTGGGTCAATTGCAACTGCCTCTAAATCAAAATCAATCGTATAACCTCCAGGAATATCATTATGCACCGTCATAGGTCCTGTGGTCAAAAGATTTGTTGACTCTTGGAAATCAAGCCATGCAATATAGTTCGCATACTTGCCTGTTCCAGGAGTGGAATATTGTGCTGTTCCGTTTAAATTTCCCATAATTGCACCTCTCCTTACACTACTTCATAACTTTATACTATATCATATTACATTAATCTCAATTTGTTCTTAGTCAATAAATTTCTTTTCTTGCATATACTATAAATATAATCTATTGGAGGTGCTTTTATATGTCTATGCCTAGCATTACCCCTAGTAATACCACGCGTTGTCAAGCGCTTACGGATATTATTGCTTCTATTGCTTTAATGGAAGCTGGTATTTCTCATATCATCAATGCTGAAGGTGAAAAGATTCAAGCTATTTTAGGTACTGGTCCAAACCCTAATCCAAATGTCATTGCCACTACCACAGATGATCTTCTCAAAATCAATGCTTCAGTAGAAAAAATGATTAATTCTATCACCATTTTAGAATCTATTCTTCAGAAAAAACTTTCTTTGGCACAATGTTCTTGTAATGGCACCAACACCGACTGTACTTGTAAATAATCAGCTAGTTGAGGATAGTTTTAAACTATTCTCAACTAGCTCTTTATCATTTTCCCATACTCTTTCCACACAAAGGAGGCTCTACTTATGCGCTCTGCTACACCTATTTCCTATACTGCTCTTGGTACTGACACTACCATAACGACCGCCCTATCAGATGGGTGTTTCGATGGGGATTTTTATTATTTTGTAGATGGTAAAACCTTGAATGCTTTTAAATATTCATCAGATTTCAAACTCTGTGAAACCTTTAAGACTCCTATCATTTTTCAAGCAATCACTTATGATCCTATTCAAAAATGTTTTTGGGCCTACGGATTTTCTTCTCAAAATCATTTTTATAAATTAGGGCCTACATTTAAACAGATCGATACGCTCACAATCAATCCCTCATCCCCCGAAACACCTACTATACTTACACTTGCTTTTGACTGCAAATGTCACTATATCGTTGCTACGACCCACACAGAACTGCTTTACATAGACCTACAAGGTCGTATCATCCATACCAAAACAAATCCAATTTCTACAGACATGTATCTCTCTGCTTTTTTAACCTACGACGCTACCTTGATCCTTGGCCAGAGCAACGCAAACTATTATCTTCACCTTATTTGTCAAAATGAAAAGGTTAAAACCTTTTCTATACCAAACCTCAAATATACCTATAAAGCTATGATTACACTTTGTTGCCTCCTTGATGACGCCAATATACGTGTTCAGCTTCTTGCTAATACGTGTTCAAATTGCTCTTATATCATTCAGTTTGATCTGGATCTAGAATCTTATAAGTGCTGTGTCTGTCCTGATACATGCACCTGCTGTTGCTCATCTCCTGAACATACACCTTGTTGTCCCTGTAACGCACTATGTGAAATCTTGACATCTATTGCCCTGGCCGAAACTTCCCTCAGTCATATTCTAAACGCTGAAGGTGAAAAGCTCCAAAAAGGCATTGCATTATCCTGTAATGTATGTGATTTAATTGCACTCAATAAATCAGTAGAAAATACCCTTTCCTATGTAATCCAACTTGAAACAACTCTAACAAATAAACTACGGGAGACTTTAGACTATCTTTCAACTTGTAAAATTGAGTAAAATCAAAAAAGCTATGTTTACTCATTACTAAACATAGCTTTTTTGATTTACCTCCTAGCGATTGACTTTTGCGAGTAGATGATAAACATCCGGTGGTAACTGCCCCTCCCATACAATCTTTTGCTCAATCCATTGCTTTGTTTTCATTGCAAGTGACTGATCGCCTATAATGATGCTGCTTACAAGCAATTCGCCCCTCATTCCAAAATAATAATATTGACCATTTCCTTCCCACTCATAGGTTATAAGGCCTTCATCATTCCAATTCCCCATACTAAACACATCAATACCCAATACCTTAAGGAAGCTACTCGGTGTGGGTTTGACAAACTTTGTTGCTTTCCCTACAATCGTTTGGGCAGCAATCTCCCCCTGTTCTTTGGCAATCGGCCACAACCCATATACCTCACTCTGAAATGCTGTGCCATCCCCTACCGCAAATACATCTTTCATAGAGGTTTCCATATATTCATTGACGATGATTCCACGTCCGATCTCAATTCCCGCTTGTGCTGCTAGCTCCAAACGTGGCTGAATCCCCGCTGTGATAAGAATCAACTGGCCCTCTCGTGTTCGCCCATCTGCTAAGCGGATTCCTGTGCATATTTCATTCCCTTCAATACACGCAATCTTTACCCCTGTATCAATTGTAATACCTAGCTTTTCTACATGCGCTTTGACATGCTCACTTGCCTTTTGATTGAGCTGCCTTGGCATGAGCCATGGTGCAACCTCTACGACTTGTACATGCTGTCCTCTTTTTGCCATAGCTCCAGCTATTTCAAGCCCAAGTAGTCCCCCTCCAATACAAATACACTGGGTACTTTGATCCGTGATTGCCAATGCCCGGTCTACATCGTCTAATGTACGAATCGCCATAACCCGCCCCTTTTCCCTACCTTCAATCGGTGGTATAAAGCATGTTGCACCTGTTGCTAAAATAAGTTGATCATAACCCCATGTCTTACCATCAAATAATGTTATCTGTTTATTTTCAGTATGCAATGCTTTCACCTTGGCATCTCTCAAACACGTGATATGGTGTGTTTGATACCATGCCTCATCATTGATTTGCAATGCCTCTTTAGAAATTTCCCCGCTAAGATACTTACTCAGATTAATACGGTAATAAGGATATTGTTTTTCTTCAGAGATCATTGTAATGCCTATTGTTTGGTCAGATACTCTGATCATTTGAGCCGCACTCAGTGCAGCAACCCCTCCACCTACAATAACCACATGTTTACGATAATACGGCAAAATAGACTCGGCTAATGCACCACACACGCTACACTGACTCGGTTGCATATCCGCTTCATGAATCATATTGCAAACTGTACACTGCCACGCTCTCCCTCGCCCCTTTGTTTCTTCAATAGCTACAAACAACTCTGGTCCTACCCCACATAGTGGACATAGATCTGGCGCCATATCCCCCTCATGCATATACCCACACACCTTACATTGCCATTGCTTAGATTGTATCTCCATTTGATCCTCCTAAAAAATCCCCTTGATCTAGTTTTTCAAGGGGCATATAGATTTACCTTATTAAGTTTTGAATTTAACACCTCTTAATATCTTATTTATTCATAACTTCTTTAAAATATGTCATTAGTACAAGCTTCTTTCTTCAAAGGTATCGTTATAGGCTATACCCTTTAAAATCTTCTTTTAAAATGTAATACATATGCTTTAGTTCTTGTGTATACTCTTGAAAAATATCTAACTGCTTTGCAAATACATCGATCTGCTCTGTTATGATCTGTACCGCGGCAGCATTTTCTTCCCCTATAGCTGCAAGAGACTCCATATTAACCAATGTTTTGGATAGTTGTGTCATTTCATCTGTTAATGTAAGACTTATTTCTTCAAAGAGTTGAAGTACATTGTCCATATTCCTTGTCACTTCTATACTATTTCCAGCTATTTCTTGAAGTTTTTCTTCTTCTTTAATAAGCTCTTCATATCTTTCATTCAGTTCACCTATTAATATATGGGTATCTAACGCATACTCCTCCAACTTTCTCCCTATACTTCCGGCTGCTTGCTTTGAGTGATCAGCCAACTTTCTGATTTCTATAGCGACTACAGCAAACCCATTGCCTCCAACTCCCGCTTTGGTTGCTTCAATAGTAGCATTGAGCGCAAGTAAGTTTGTTTTTTCCGCGATACTTTGTACTGTATCTACAATTTTTTGAACTTCATCTACCTTTTTACTCAATGTCAGCCCCACACCATTAACCTCATCAAACCCCTCCTTCATTTTTTTCATAGAACGAGAGACTTCTATCACCTTTTGCAAATTATCTTGCATCAGTAATAGGCTCTTCCCCATTACCCCTTTATATACCTCATTTTTATCTGCAATATGTTGTAACACTTCTTTATTATGCGCCACTGCAAACATCATTTCTTCTGTCTCAATTGCTTGTTGCATAGCCCCATCTGAAACATCAGTAGCACTTGCCAAGATCTTCTCCGACTCCTGCCACATTGATTCACTTGTTCCATGAAATTTTTCACTAAAGTGGTCTATATCATCCACAAAGCTCTTCATAAGAATCAAGTCATCTTGTATACTTTCACCTATTTTTTTAACTTCTTGGCTGATTTCTTCAAAAATATCTCCTGTTTTAATCCTATAATCATTTCCTAAATCCTTTGTTGCCAATACACCTAATTGTTTTTTTATTCCCTTAAGTGGATTCAGGCATATAGCGCTCAATCCATAAATACCCGTAGTAATGATTAGATTTACTAATAATGATTGTATCCCAAGCTGACCCTTTATCCCATCACCTATACACAATAACACGAAACTATAAAGCGCTATCTTTATTTCAATTGCTTTGAACACTTTGATTGATAACCACGATGTCATTTTATAGTGCCTTTTTTCATAAAAAGGTTTTTCAAATGTTATTTTAATCTTTAGCAAATTGCCCCCAGTTGCCATCTCCTTTCGTTCTATTTCTTCTATAATAATCCGCTCTCCAAATAGGTCTGCTCCTCCCTCTACCAAACCCAAGAAATACTCATGTAAATCTCTGTGAGATTGATACGTCATTTGAATACTTTCATGGTCTACTTCTTCCGCAATTAATCGAGGGGGTTTTGAACCAGGCATCATTTTTGTCACTCTACCATGAAATTTATCCATGACCATTAAAAAAGCTTTATAGGACTTTCTTTCAAATACAGATGGAAACCATCTCTTAAAAGCTATAATATTTTCCCTACCCAATGTACGTAGTATACTTTCTTCAGGCTCTTTTCTCTTGATTGCTATATATCTAATAAATTCTTTGAAAAGATTATCATCTATATCTTGGCTTGGTCCTATTTCCCCATCTACCTTCCATCCTACTTTTTCTTTTGCTTCGCTTATAATCGCCTCTCCATACTTCTGTGCCAAAGAACTCATCATAATATTGACGACTGAACCTTTCATATGAGAACCCTCCCTTTTCCTCTCAATTTCACATCACCTACTCACATTAAGTAGCACTTATAGTACTCTGTTATCATTCACTTTATGATACTTTATTTGCTCTTGTACCTTGTCCATTTCCAACAAAGCACCTTCTTCTTATCTCGCCATAAAAATAAAAGGATGACCTTAGTCACCCTTTTACTGATTTTTCCTCTTGAGTTGTAATGCGTATGAATTTCAAACATGCCCCCCATTAGTCATTAATTTTTTCATTATATGATTGATTCACTACCATAATGGTTTTCACCGCATAGGCCTTTAGATTTGCTTCTACATGCTGTTCACCAACAGGTAGGGCTGCTATTTTTCTTTCCAAGAAATCCACTTCATAAGCTTCTGAAATAAGCGTTGGGAAAGTGATTGCTGTCGTTTTTTCCTTTCCTTCAGCTTCATACAAACGTACAATCCAAGCCTGCTCCTCGTACTCTGCACGCTTGATACTACTTACAACAACGCCGTTACCCTTTACATCAACAAAGGATTGTCTTTGAGGAAGTGTCCCTTTGTTACCAGGCTTGCAGCTGATCACATCTACCGGATGGTTCAGCAAAATACCTGCTCTTTGTGCATCCTCTACCCCACCAAATGCCACCTTGAAGTCAAAAACGTGTGTCCCATTCTCTGGATGTGTATCCGGATTTGCTGAACTTCTAAGTAGTGTCAATGCCAGACTATTTTGAAGCCCACGATAGCCATATTTACAATCCGATGCGATATAGACACCCTCTTCTTCCTCACAGTACGCCATGCCATAATTGATCGCTGGGACATCGTCTACCAAAGCCTGTCTTTTCACCCTACCCATAGGCACGTCATAAATAAACTCACCCGTATGGGCCTTTAGGTTCATCTTATAGTTCAGTTGTGGTGTGTACTCACTATTTCCGATCTCATTCCAAAGTGCCTGCACATGATATTTGAGTCCTTGGTCCTCACCATCTAGCGACACCGTTACTTGAAGTGTTGATGAAGCAACTTTTAAATTATAGCTAATACTCTGAGCCACCTGTCCCTTGCTCATGGTCACATCATGCACTTCCCTTGCAACCTGATTGATCGCAACATATCGCCCTACAATCCATGCATTGGACTGTTTGCCTTCTTCCTTCACATATGTAAAGTCTGCGCCTACCCCTTCAGCTAAGTATTCTATACCTTTCACCTTGTTGTAAAGTGAAACAAGTGCTAATGTCTCTGGGTCAAATACTGCTTTTAATACAGTGTTCTCCAAAGTATAATCAAGGTATTTGTTGACACGTTCATCCTGTGCATAAGGTGATTTGACGATCAGTTCATCACTTTGTGTGACTCTGATCGTATCATAGCCATAGCTAGGCAATTTAGCTTCTACTAAGAGCTTTGTATACCAATGCCCCCAATACTGATTATACCCCTGGCCTTGTTGTTCAAACTTCAGCTCCTCGTTATCTGAGTTGTAGATCTTGAGGTGTTTGACATCTTCTTTATAATCCCACAACATCAGTTCAACAGATCTCTCGCCAGAATAAGCTGTATGATTAAACAGCGTATAAAGCCTTGTATCGCCACTATATCTGGCAGTTTGTGCTAAACCTAGATTGAAGGAAACGCCGCCATCTCCAATCATACCTCGTGTCAGATTGCCTACCCCTGCACCTTCTGCTGTCTCCGTTAGATAACTCGGTGTGCTTGTAATTCCCTGCGTATCAATCTGACTGACCAAGTACTCCAGTTCAAGCTTACGTACCGTATTGGCCTTTGCCATAATCTTCTGGAACTCCCCTAAGGCATACTCTCTTGTAAAGTTGATTCCACACCCTGGTAATATATCGTGGAATTGATTAAATAGCGCCTTTTCCCAGTTACTACGAAGGGCCTCTTGATGATAAGGTCTATCGTAGAGCATATGAGATACTGCATTGATGTACTCTGTATCAACTAGCGTATTTTCACTATAGCGATTCGCCATCTTGATACGTGAAGATGACGTAAAGCACCCAGTTAATGTAAAGTTCAGTTCGTGATCAACTACTGGCAGCGTATCTGCTACTGTTTCCACTGCCTTAAAGAAGTTATGGTAGGTACTAAACATCAGCTTTGGATAAATAGGCCATGTATGCATTTCCAGAAGCTGTTCGATATCCCTCCTTGTAGGACCACCACCATGATCGCCTACGCCATAGACAAATAGCCCATCTTTTACCCCTATCGCTTCACAGAACTTAGGTATTTGAATAAAAGAGTTACCAGTAATCGCATTACCATACCAAATCGGTTCACGGTAAGCAATCACACTTGCACCAGAAGGTGCCTGCCATTTGTAGAGCGTCTGATTTTCTAGCCCACGACAGTGATAGTAGTATTTGACCCCGCCATTACGAAGAATCTCTGGAATGTGCGCTGAATGTCCAAAACAGTCCGGCTCAAAATCCAGTTGCAACATATCTACATCAATCTCAAACAACTGAGCTAAGTAATTCTTCGTATAAAGAATATGCCTTGCAAAACTTTCTCCATTGGACATATTTCTATCATTTTCTACCCATGTCGAAGCTGCCAGTTCCCATCTTCCTTCATGAACATACTTTTTAATTTCCGCGATCATTTCTGGGCAATATTCCTCGATCAAGCGATAGGTAGATGCCTGAGACTGTGAATAGGTAAAATCTTTGTACTCTTTTAGGAGTTGTAACATCGTCTTAAATGTATCAATCGTAATAGAGACTGTTTCATGCCACCCCCACATCCAGTTCATGTCAATATGTGCATGTGCCACGCAGTGCACTTTGTACGCTTTAAGTGCCTTGCCTATTGGCTCAAGTTCTTCCTCAGCTAAGAGTACTTGTTCCTTAGTGATATAGCCATATTCTTTCTTACTGACTAATAAAGACGCTGAGACCCTCTCAATAAGTGCTTTGTAATCTATGAGGTCTTTTGCAATAGCAAGCTCCATCCCTAATTTGAGTTCGTGAAGTATACGGTCCTCCCAATAAGCTACCTTCTGCTCCTTCACAGGATTATTCACCTCTACCATTTGGTTCCAATAATGCCCCGTGTAGTCTTCTCTGTAACGCATCAATTCATTGTAAGCTTTCATCATGATGACGACTTCCCCCTTACATTTTATTTCCTTTTATTATACCTCTATTTTTTATGACGAGACATACTATACTGAATTTTAAAATAATTTTTTCCGCACCTTGGGTATCATATAGAGAGCATTACCCTTCAATAGCCATATAAGCAAAAAATACAGCACACATTGGGTGATAAAAAAAACTAGCGATCACTCGCTAGTTCATATGCTACGCTTTTACCCTACCTACGATACCACTTTCTAGCATTACTTTAATCCCGTGGTGATGTTCTGGTGAGTTAGTCAGTATCTTCTTTACGATTCCTTCTGTCAATTTACCTGATCGTTGATCTTGCTTTTGAACAACCATCACTGTTGCCCCTATCTTGATATTACTTCTCTTTGTTCCATCCATTATTTTATACTCTCCTGTCTTTACTTAGGCGTCACATAACTTTTTATTCCAGTATACCCTATTCCCTTACCTTTTAAAAGCACCACGGCTTAATCCGCAAGATATGGTGCTTTTAATCCAACTGAATGCGTGTGGCTCTTCTATGCCAAAATCTTTACAAATGGTTCCATACCCACTTAAACTCCAGCCCATTTTTTCACATAATACATACAATTCATCTTCATCATGAATATCATCAAGGGTGATCAGAGACATGATTAAAAATTCAGTCTAGCATATCTCAAATGACTTATCAAACACTTATGTGTGCCTTGTATTTTTTTGCCCCCAGTATGCTCGCTCCTACACATAACAGGATGCATGTCCCGATTGCGACAGGTACAACAGGTACAGCTTTTGGCTCTGCCACCACACACCACTGCAGCTGATCTTCCGTCACTTCAAAGACCATATATTTACCAGCTCTTTTGCTTGGTACTACTTCCCAAATATTGTTTTTCTTCATATAGAGACTCAGACGATCGGAGGTCTCTGGCATCAGGTAACGCAAGGTATGTACCGCCCCACCATCTTCTGGAATCTGCACTTGCCATTGTTCTAGCAGTGTTTGCTCCTCAGAAAGTGCCATAGCACTTCCCTCTAGGGCCTCTAGTATGAGCTGATCACTTTCTCTGAACTGCCCTTCTATCAACACAAGAGGCAGTACATCCCCTCGCATCTGCTTACTTGCTAGGGTGGTGACAAAAGCGGTATAACTTGCTTCTATATCTCTGTCAAAAGTGACTGGTGTATTCTCTAGGTTTGCCCATACACCATAGTACCCTTCTTTTGGTGGTACGACAGGGATCTGCGTAGCTTCTAGCTGTTCACCATAACTAAGCGGCATTGTGCGCACCAAGTCCCCCTCAACCCAGAACCTCAGATCCACACGTTCAAATAGACTAGGAACCCCTTCGCGCTGCACAAAATCTTGGTAACTTAAAGGCTCTGCTTGGCCTTCATAACTAATATCATCAATCCCTTCCCATTCTCCTTCTACAAAGTAATTCCCTTTTGCCTTGCCTTCCTCTTGAAGCGCACCCGCAATCGCCCCTATATACTCTGACCCTCTGGTGATTTGCACAGAGCTGCCACACTGAATAATTTCTTTGCCTTCTCCTGCAATCCCTCCTATGTAGTTGCCACCTTCCAAGGTACATTTTGCATAACTTGAACGGATCAGTGCCTGAGACGTCCCTGCAATCCCCCCTACATAGTTGCCATCACTACTGATTATCTTACCTTCCGCCTGGCTATCGACAATATACCCCTGTTTCATACTTCCGACAATACCACCTACACCGTCTTTTTTAGCTTTGATCTGCCCCTCACTTTGGCATCCTCTAATTACTGCGCGGCTTTGGAACATGAAGTTAAGAGACTTCTCGCCTTTGACCGCAATATCATCTTCAGGATCAAAACTTCGCTCAACAGCCATAGCGCCTGCGATCCCACCTACATTAATATCTCCCGTAATATCGCCCTTATTGATACAGCTGGCTACTTTCCCTTCAGTCTGAGCCGCCGTATCTGTTTGTGAGATATCTTCCTGATGTGCACTTTTATCCGTGCCTTCATACAGCACCTCTCCCGTCATGTCTACAAGCAGATCAAGAATCACAAACATCTGATTAGAGATTTTTCTTGTGTGTTCAAAGAATGTATGGCTCTCCTGATTCATCACTTGCCCCAGCTTCGACACATCCTCTGACATTGCCCCTAGGGTTGCAGATAAACTTTGCTTATGGGCTTCATAAGTCTCATCTGTTGTCACAAACTGCACCTCTGGCTTTTGGGCGATAAAGTCACTGAGCGCCCTGAGATCTTCGAATGCTTTTCTCAAAGAACCTAGCGCCTCCTCCATCTGCTGCATACTTTCTTCCAATGCCCCTACAGATTGACTGAGATCTGCCTGCATCTGACCACCTACGCTGAGCGCCTGACCAATCTGTCTATTGGCCTCACGTAGAGAGCTCAAACTCCACTGTA
>JBOFIR010000268.1:0-23388 GCA_051650265.1 Cellulosilyticaceae bacterium | reverse complement strand
CGGCAGAGCATTCGGCTGTTAACCGAAGGGTCGTAGGTTCGAACCCTACTCGGGGAGTTTAGTAAGGCCCATTGGTCAAGCGGTTAAGACACCGCCCTTTCACGGCGGTAACAGGAGTTCGATTCTCCTATGGGTCATTGTGTATATGCCGACGTGGCTCAATTGGCAGAGCAGCTGACTTGTAATCAGCAGGTTATCGGTTCGAGTCCGATCGTCGGCTTTGTGAGGGCCTTTAGCTCAGTTGGTTAGAGCATCCGGCTCATAACCGGACGGTCCCGGGTTCGAGTCCCCGAAGGCCCATCTTGCTCACAACGCACTCGACACAATACAAACACAATATAAGACATGCATACTAGACTAAAATGAGGCCCAGTGGTTCAGTTGGTTAGAACGCCGCCCTGTCACGGCGGAGGTCGAGGGTTCGAGTCCCTTCTGGGTCGTTTAGGTCGCTTAGCTCAGCTGGGAGAGCACCTGCCTTACAAGCAGGGGGTCGCAGGTTCGAGCCCTGCAGCGACCATGGTATGCCCAAGTGGCGGAACTGGCAGACGCACAGGACTTAAAATCCTGCGGGCTAACCCCCGTACCGGTTCGATTCCGGTCTTGGGCATAACTTTTAAAAAATCAATAATAATATGTGCGCATAGCTCAGCTGGATAGAGCGTCTGACTACGGATCAGAAGGCCGAGGGTTCGAATCCTTCTGTGCACGTTGGTTTTACACCAAACTATAAAAATTAGCAGTTTAAATCAAATTAAGAAAACATGTGCGCATAGCTCAGCTGGATAGAGCGTCTGACTACGGATCAGAAGGCCGAGGGTTCGAATCCTTCTGTGCACGTTAATGCCGACGTGGCTCAATTGGCAGAGCAGCTGACTTGTAATCAGCAGGTTATCGGTTCGAGTCCGATCGTCGGCTTAGTTAACTCCTTACTTATGTAGGGAGTTTTTTCGTTATGTAGATTTATAAATAGGTAAAAAGCGACTAAACTTTAGTCGCTTTTTAATTTTTCTTCTTGAAAGGAACATCAGATACATAAGTACCAGAAAGCTTTTGGATACCACGAGGTATGGCATCAATAGAAGCCCCCATAGGTTTATCTGCATTACGGTAGTCATATTTATCAATAAACCAACCAAGATCACCACTTATGCGATCCATACTTGCTCGAAGTTTTTCTTTACAAGAGGTAAGGAAGTAAGCTTTTTCCTTTTCATTAAGATAAAGAGGAGCTTTTTCTAAGAGCAGTGCAAAATGTTCTAAACAAAAACCATGGCTTTGTTCAAAGAGTGCTTTAAATTCGCTATTACTTGTTATTAAATAGAAGAAAGTCTTCAAATAACGTTCCATATCTTGATCGATCCGCTCACAGATATAGCAGCTCTGAGTCAATTGATTTAGAGAAATAGCAGTTGGATTTGTAAAACTACTATCAGAAGTACCACTAGAAAGCTTTTTAAAAAGAGATACTTTTGGGAGGGCTGTATTAGCTAGCAGACGATCCAATTGTTTAGAGACTGCTTGGTAGTGTGTTTGTAAAATAAGAGCCATACCCAAGCGATTACCGTATTCATAAAGTTTTTTGTAGTGATCTTTGCAAAAGCCAAGGCGGTCAGTTACTTCTCTAATGTCATCTTCCATATAAGAAACACCTAATGTAAAGCTGATTTGATCTTGTTCTAGCTTGCGATGGATAAAGCAAAATGGACATTCATCTTCTGCTTTAAAAGCATCTGTCAGAGGAATTGTATAAATCGTATCTTTCATGAGAATCACCTATCTTTCGGCACAATTTTTCTTTTAAGTTATTATATCACAATAAAATGAAAATTTGGTTAAAAAAGAAAAATGTAAGGCTAACATAAGAAAAAATAGATGAAAGTATAATATGGATAGAATTATGTAGAATGGTAATAATATGTAAGTAACCTATGTGAAGGATGTGAAGCCATGAAAAATACAGTAATGCTACAGCACCTCAATCATTTTCATATTGGACAAATACTAGAGAGTGGCCAAGTATTCAGATTTGATAAGATTTCAGATGTAAGCTACTTACTCATTGCCAAGAATAAGATTATCAAACTCACCCAACAGCCAGAGAGTACAGCTGTACTTGTACACAATAGTACCCATGGTGAAGTGGAAGAAATCTGGTATGATTACTTTGATCTTGAGACGGATTATAAGCAGATTACAACAACACTAGCAGCTAAGGATGAATATATGAAACAAGCGATTGCTTTTGGTGAGGGGATACGTATATTGAGACAAGATCCATGGGAGATGCTCATCTCATTTATCGTTTCTCAAAATAAAGGTATTCCACATATCAAGCAATGTTTACAGAATTTATCAGAAGCTTTTGGTGATGCGTTACCAGAGATTGATGGACAAGCACATCATTATTATACGTTCCCAACACCACAGCAACTGGCTACAGCTTCAGAAGAAGCATTACGGGCTTGTAAGGTGGGATTTAGAGCGCCATATATTATAGATGCTTGTCAGAAAATTACACAAGAGCAGATCAACCTAAATGATCTCTATACATTATCAGCAGAGGAGGCACGTGCAGAACTCATGACAATCAAAGGTGTGGGACCAAAGATTGCAGATTGCATCCTACTGTTTGCATATGGTAAGGCAGAGGTATTCCCTACAGATGTATGGATCAAACGGGTTATAGAGGGCCTTTATTTTAATGGAGAGGATACCAAGCTTCCGATCATTCAACAGTTTGCAAAGGATTATTTTGGAGATCTTGCAGGCTATGCACAGCAGTATCTCTTTTTCTATGGCAGAGAAAACAACCTATTCAAATAGTTCTGGTAAATTATTTAAAAAAAATAAAATTATAGTTGCAATCTTAAGTAGAATGCAATAATATTATAGATAGAATTAGCACTCCCGATGAGAGAGTGCTAACAAATTAATAATAAAGAACATTAGGATTAAAGGAGGTCGTTTTATGAACTTAAAACCATTAGGTGACAGAGTAGTAATCAAACACTTAGAGGCTGAGGAAACAACTAAATCTGGTATTATCTTAACAGGGGCAGCAAAAGAGAAACCTCAAGAAGCTGTTGTAGTTGCAGTAGGACCAGGTGGCATAGTAGATGGCGAAAAGGTAGCTATGGAAGTTAAAGTAGGAGATAAAGTGATCTACTCTAAATATGCAGGCACAGAAGTAACATTAGATAAAGAAGACTATATCATTGTAAAACAAAATGATATTTTAGCGATTGTAGAATAATTGAAGAGGAGGATTTGAAAATGGCAAAACAAATTCGTTATGGATTAGAAGCAAGACAATCACTCCAAGCGGGTGTTGATCAATTAGCAAATGCAGTAAAGGTAACATTAGGACCAAAAGGACGTAATGTTGTATTAGATAAATCATATGGTACACCACTTATCACAAATGATGGGGTATCTATTGCTAAAGAAGTTGAGTTAGAAGACCCATTTGAAAATATTGGTGCACAACTTGTAAAAGAAGTTGCAACAAAAACAAATGATGTAGCAGGGGATGGAACAACAACAGCAACTGTTCTTGCACAAGCAATGATTACAGAAGGTCTTAAGAATATTGCAGCTGGTGCAAACCCAATTATTGTACGTCGTGGTATGCAAGCAGCTACAGTAAAGGCTGTAGAAGCAATCAAAGGCATGAGCAAACCTGTAGATAGCAAAAACCACATTGCAAGAGTTGCAGCAATCTCAGCAGGTGACGATGAAGTAGGTAACCTTATTGCTGATGCAATGGAAAAAGTATCAAATGATGGCGTAATTACTGTAGAAGAGTCAAAATCTATGACTACAGAATTAGAAGTTGTAGAAGGTATGCAATTTGATCGTGGATACTTATCAGCATATATGGTAACAGATACAGAAAAAATGGAAGCTGTTATGGATAACCCATATATCTTAATCACAGACAAAAAAATCACTAATATTCAAGAAATCTTACCAGTACTTGAGCAAATCGTTCAAACAGGTTCAAGATTATTAATCATTGCTGAAGATGTAGAAGGTGAAGCTTTAGCAACATTAGTAGTAAACAAACTTCGTGGAACATTTAACTGTGTGGCTGTTAAAGCACCAGGATTTGGTGATAGAAGAAAAGAGATGCTTCAAGATATTGCAACACTTACAGGTGGTACAGTAATTTCTGAAGAAGTAGGACTTGACCTTAAAGATGCAACAGTAGCGCAACTTGGTCGTGCAAGCAGCATCAAAGTAACAAAAGAAAACACTGTAATCGTAGATGGTGCAGGAAACAAAGAAGGAATTTCACATAGAATTTCAGTAATTCGTCGTCAAATTGAAGAAACAACTTCAGATTTCGATAGAGAAAAACTTCAAGAGAGACTTGCAAAACTTGCAGGTGGTGTCGCTGTAATCAAAGTAGGTGCAGCAACAGAGACAGAAATGAAAGAGAAAAAACTTCGTCTTGAAGATGCACTTGCAGCAACACGTGCAGCAGTAGAAGAAGGTATTATTGCAGGCGGTGGAAGCACATATATCCATGTGATCAAAGAAGTGGAAGGCTTAATTGACACGACTACTGGAGATGAAAGAACTGGGGTACGTATTGTACTTAAAGCTTTAGAATCACCACTTCGTCAAATCGTAGAAAATGCAGGACTTGAGCCAGCAGTAATTATCAACCAAGTAAAATCACTTGAGTTAGGTATGGGCTTCAATGCACTTACTGAAGAGTATGTGAACATGGTTGATGGTGGAATCATCGACCCAACTAAAGTAACAAGAAGTGCACTTCAAAATGCAACATCTGTAGCATCTACATTCCTTACAACAGAATGTATTGTAGCAGACATCAAATCAAATGAACCAGCTATGCCAGCTGGCGGCGGAATGCCAGGCATGGGCGGCATGGGAATGATGTAATCATCTCCTAGAGAGAGTTTTGGGCGCTTGCAATTTCAGCAAGCGCCTTTTTGTTTTATAAAAATAGAAGATTTGTATAAGGGAGGAAACAAGATGGGATTTAATGAATTTCAATATACCAGACCAGACTATGAGGCTTATAAGACACAGGTCAATCATTATATTGCACAGTTAAGAGGTGCTCAGACAGCCGATGTTGTACTAGAAGCATTTCATGGGGTGAATGTGCTTAAGAATACACTAGGGACAATGGAGTCATTATCTTATATACGTTCGAGTATCAATACGAATGATGCTTTCTATGAGGAAGAGATGAACTATTGGAGTGAGTATCAGCCACTATTCCAAGAACTTGATACAGATTTTTTTAGAGCAGTTATTGAATCACCTTTTAGAGCAGATATTGAGGCTGTAACAGGAAGTCAATACATGAGATTACTTGAATGCCAACTTCAGACGTTTGCACCAGAGATTATTGGGGAATTACAAGAAGAAAATCGTTTGGTACTCGAATACAACAAACTCATTGCTTCAGCACAAATTCCATTTCAAGGAAAGGTACATAATTTATCAGGGATGATGCCTTATATGATCCATAAAGAGCGTCAAGTAAGAGAAGATGCCTCAGTTGCGTATTTCCACTTCTTTGAAGAGCAGGAGGAAGCTCTAGATCGTTTATATGATGAGCTTGTAAAAGTAAGGGATCGTATGGCAAAGAAACTTGGATATGAAAATTATATCCCATTGGCATATAAGCGTCTCAACCGTACAGATTATGATGCGAGTAAGGTGGCAGTATTTAGAGAGCAAGTACTCAAATATATTGTACCAGCAGCTTCGAAACTCTATGAGAGACAACAAGTAAGATTAGGCCTTGAATCATTACGTTATTTCGACTTAGGCTATGAGTTTGAGACAGGAAATGCAACGCCAAAAGGTGATGCTGCATATATTTTAGATATGGGACACAAAATGTATGGAGAGCTGTCAAAAGAGACAGCAGCATTCTTTGAATTTATGGTAGAGAATCAAGCGATGGATCTTGAAACAAAACCAGGAAAACAAGCAGGTGGCTATTGTACATATATCAATGACTATAGTTCACCATTTATTTTCTCTAATTTCAATGGTACATCTGGAGATGTAGATGTCTTGACACATGAGGCAGGGCACGCTTTTCAGGTATATCGTTCAAGAGGGATCGAGCAGCCAGAGGTGATTTGGCCAACTCTTGAGAGTTGTGAAATACATTCGATGAGTATGGAATTCATCACATGGCCATGGATGGATTTGTTCTTCAAAGAGGAGACTGAAAAATATAAGTTTTCACATCTAGGAAGTGCAATTACTTTTATTCCATATGGTGTAACAGTAGATGCGTTCCAACACTTTGTATATGAGCATCCAGAAGTATCACCAGCAGAGCGTAAAGCTGCGTGGCGTGAATTAGAAAAGATCTATCTCCCACATAAAAACTATGAAGGGTGTGAGATTCTTGAAAGAGGAGGTTGGTGGTATAAACAGGGGCATATCTTTAAGTCACCATTTTACTATATTGATTATACGCTAGCACAAATTTGTGCACTTCAGTTTTGGAAGAAGTTTCAAGATGATAGAGAGGGTGCATGGAAAGATTACTTACGCTTATGTGATCAAGGGGGAACACAATCATTCTTAGAACTAGTAGATACAGCCAATCTTATCTCACCGTTTAATGAACACTGTATTGTATCTGTGATTGAGGAGATTACCAACTGGTTAGATGCAGTAGATGATCAAACGTTATAATCTATAATAACCAACAAACTAAAAAGCCGCCTCTTTCAGTAAAGAGGCGGCTTTTCTATGTATTAGATGGCAACGAGTAAGCCAAGTGCACCAGCGATCAGCACTACAAAAGCAAATATAATACGGTAGATTGCAAAATAGCGCATAGGTTTCTTTTGTAAGAATGCAAGGAATGACTGGATGACGACTAATGCTACTAAGAAGGAAGTCACAAAAGCAACAATGAGTGCAAGCCACTCTGTATCATTCATATGTCCTTGTAGCTTTAAGATATTGAGCAGAGCCTGGCCAAACATGACAGGAATGGCAAGGAAGAATGAATACTCTGCAGCAGCTACTGTAGAAAGCCCTGCAACCCACCCTCCAATGATAGTAGAGGCTGAACGTGATACACCAGGAAAGATGGAAAGTACTTGGAACAATCCGATAATGAGCGCTTGCTTAGGTGTAATAGTGATATCCCAAAGTGAGGTGGTTTGCTTGCCACGCAGTTTGCTTTCAGCTACGAGCATCCATATACCACCTACAAAGAGAGCACATGCTACTGACACTGGATTAAAGAAGTGCTCTTGAATGAAATCATCGAAAGGGATACCGATAGCGGCAGCTGGCAGACAAGATATCAAGATCATCAGCCAGAAGTAAAGCCCACTCTTAGTAAGGGGTAGCTTTTTGGTGGGAAACAGATGGGTTATGGTGGCCCAGATCTTCTTCCAATAAAAAGCTACAACTGCCAATATGGCACCCAATTGAATAATCATATTAAAGGTGTCTACATACTGCTTATTCGTATGCGCATAGATATTAAGTAAGTTCGAGAAAATAACAAGATGTCCAGTTGAGGAAACAGGTAGAAATTCAGTCAAACCTTCGACAATACCAAGTACAAAGGCTTTAAGAATAAACATTAAATCCAAAATAAAACCCCCTCTATGGATCTGGTTGTACATAACAACTTATTTTCTCATAGATGGGGTAAATTGGCAACTAGATATCATAGAACTCCATACGTAGATTGATTGAAGATAATTCTGTTGCGGCAATCTCTGTATCAGTTGATGGCAGGGGTGGTGTAGGTAAGGTTACAATAAATTCTGATCCTACCCCAAGAATACTTTGACAAGTGATTGTACCACCTAGGAGGGTAACTAATTCTTTTACGATGGAAAGCCCCATACCATAACTTTTGTCATGTGTATTTGGTGTGTTGGGATGATGACGATCTTTTGTAAAACGGTCAAAGATAAAGGGTAAAATATCCTCACTAATGCCAACGCCTGTATCTCTAATATGAAGAGAAATGGTATCAGGTGTATCAGTTAAATTAAAGAATAGTTGTCCATTTGAAGGGGTATATTTAATGGCATTAGAAATCAAATTCAATATGATACGCTCAAAGATCTGAGGATCAATAGCCACCAGACGTTCCTCGGTAGTCGTATCAAAAATATAGGAGAGTTGATGGGTCTCTATGTAACTTTGGCTCATCATACAAAGCTCTTCATATTTATCTACGACATTAATCACTTGGGATTTGAGTGTGAGCATATTTTGTGAAGCCTTGTTGAGGTCTAAAAGGTTCACAATCATACGAAGGAGCTTGAGTGTGTTTTGCTGCATAATCTCAGAGTAATGATGTATTTCTGTAAGATCTTGGCTTTTACTTTGCATTTGAAGTGCACTATAAATAATGTTGAGGGGTGCTTTAAGATCATGAGAGAGATTTGATAAGTAGGAAAGCTTGAATTCTTGCTCATGAATATGACGTTGTGCTTCTTCTGAATGTTTTTT
Organism: Cellulosilyticaceae bacterium; assembly: GCA_051650265.1. GTDB lineage: Bacteria > Bacillota > Clostridia > Lachnospirales > Cellulosilyticaceae > JBOFEH01. Next base: position 14,898 of record JBOFIR010000268.1, on the reverse strand, counting down.
ATCAGAGACATCTCTTATGATACATAGAGTTGAATGGCGGTCAAAGAGTGATGTTGGGGCAAGGATATACTCAATGGCATATTTTTTGCCCGATAATGTCGTTAGTGTCCCATCACTATAGAAAGACTCTTGCATCTCTGTTTTCATTTGTGAGACATAGGAACCAAGTAGTTCAGATGAATCAGAGATATATTCGAGAATGCTAGCTGTCTGAAGTGCCATGGCATCACCACACTCTAACAGTGTGAGGGCTGCTTGATTAGCATTAAGGATACGATCTTCATAGCAGATCAAGACCGGTTCTGGAAAAATATTAATCAGTTCATAAATGCTAGAAGATTTTGCTTCTAGTGTTTGTTCAAGTTCAGAGACATAGTTTGAATATCGAAAAAGTTCCTCAAGTGCTGTATGAATACGCTGATTGTTATGATACTCATGAATGTACATATTGGAAAAAGGTCTTAAAATACAACAATCTACTTGACCCATAATAAAAATATATAAGATCGTTATTTTGAAAAGATGTGGGAGGAGTGGACCATTGGTAATCGTTATAGGTAAAAAAGGTATCCAGTTAACTAACTCCATAACAAGTGAACAGCCTAAAAAAGTATACCAAATTACACGATGTGAGAACGGAAATGTTGCCAGTAGCTTACGTAGATAAAATGTAACACCTAAAATGGCGGTAGGCATCAATGCTTGATCTAGTAGAATAAAAAGTTGAGACCAAAAGCTTTGTTCTCGAATCAAGAAGATAGAGTTAGAAGCAGCTCTATTAAATGTCCATATACCAAGTCCAATGAGTATAAGGCTCCACAATGAGATGAATCCCCAAATCCATGTACGTTTATGACGATAAAGAATTGCTAGGCAGATTAAGCCTAGAGCAAAAGCTATACGACTAAGATAATAAATCCGGATATTTGAACTAGGCGCAAGTTCAACAAAAGGGATAAAGATGAGGTGAATCGCTTGAAGACAATTGATTGCCCCATAAAAGAAGGTGACGCCTGATAAGAAGACATTAGAGGAAATAATCCTTGTGTTTAGTGAGTTAGAAATCAGATAGATAGACATACAGAAAATCAGAATTTTCGAGAGAGAGGCAAAGGCCTCCGGATTTGTACAATAAAGAACTACAAATAAGGCAATTATTGCAGGAAATACAAATATATTCGGTAAAAGATACCGCCCTAGAAGATTATCTTTTTTTTCTTTTAATAAATACATAAATACAACTCCCCAAAGTCTAAAAATATACAATAATAATTATTATACACTAAAAATTGACAAAATACTAACAAAATTCTGATGTGCAATCTTCATAGTGCCTTCATTGAAAAAGGATGGAAAATGTGGTATGATTATAGACAAGTAGAGAAAATTTTAGAAAAGGAGTAAACAACATGGGGGATATATTTAAAGAGCAGCTCATTGCTCAAAAAATGAGTCAAAAAGATAAGATTCAGCGTATCATTATTGTTGTTGCAGCAGTATTATTGGGAATTATTGCCTTTGCGGTAGGAGGTACATTTATTGGGCCAGTTATTATAGTAGGACTTGTATTTGGGACAGCCTTCTTAATTAGTAAATATAAGAAGGAGTATGAGTACTCACTGACAAATAATGAACTTGATATTGATATCATCTATAACAAAGAGCGTAGAAAGAGTCTCCTTACAATTAATCTCAAACAAATCGACATTATGGCAAGTATCAAAGATGAACGCCACAAGGCATCTTTAGAACGTGCACAAAAAACAATCAATGCAAGTGATGGTGAGCATACAGAAGCGACATATGCACTCATCTATCCAATAGAGGGTGTGCCAACTAAGATCTTGCTCACACCAAATGAAGAGATGCGTACACTCATTTACAAACAAGCACCACATAAGGTATTCATTAAAAGATTTTAATTAACATAAGTATAAATTTTTAATTATTTCTAAAATTTAAAATTGATAATAAAAATATGGACTATTATTGTATATAGTCCATATTTTTATTTTACAAAACAAAATTTTTATAGGAAAAAATGCTACTAACAATTTAGAGATGGATATGCTATAATGATTGATAACTTAATAAACCCGTCGTATATATTCGGAAATAAGGTCCGAGAGTCTCTACCCATCTACCGTAAACAGATGGACTACGAGGAAAGAATGGTTACCATAAGTCCAAGGGGTAACGCCACCTTATTCCTCGATTACGATTAGAGGATTTTTTTTATACATAAAAATAACAAGGAGGAACTCAAAATGTCAAAAATTATTAAAGAGGGTATTACATTCGACGATATTCTACTTATTCCAAACTACTCAAATGTATTACCACACCAGGTGACATTACACACACAGCTTACAAAGAAAATTACACTTAACATCCCACTTATGAGTGCAGGAATGGACACTGTAACAGAGTCACAAATGGCAGTTGCCGTTGCAAGACAAGGTGGTATCGGAATTATCCACAAAAACATGTCAATCGAAGCACAAGCAGAAGAGGTTGATAAAGTTAAACGTTCAGAAAATGGTGTAATTACAGATCCTTTCTCATTAACAAAAGAGCATTATGTGTATGAAGCCAATGAATTAATGGCAAAATACCGTATTTCAGGAGTTCCTATTACAGAAGGTACAAAACTTGTGGGAATCATCACAAACCGTGACCTTCGTTTCTTAGAAAATCATAACGTTCCTATCCAAGATGTGATGACAAGTGAAAACCTTATTACAGCATCAGAAGGTACAACACTTATGCAAGCAAAAGAAATCTTATCACATCATCGTATTGAAAAACTTCCAATCGTAGATGATGAAGGCAATTTAAAAGGTCTCATTACAATCAAAGATATTGAAAAAGCAATCATGTACCCACAATCAGCGAAAGATTCTCAAGGTAGACTTTTAGTTGGGGCAGCAGTAGGGGTAACAAAAGATGTACTTGACCGCGTAGATGCACTTGTACAATCAAAAGTAGATGTGATTACAATTGATACAGCACATGGTCATTCACAAGGGGTAATGGATACAGTAAGACTTGTAAAATCAAAATACCCAGAGCTTCAAATTATTGCAGGTAACGTTGCAACAGCAGAAGCAACAGTAGCACTTATTGAAGCGGGTGCAGATGCAATCAAAGTAGGTATCGGACCAGGATCTATCTGTACAACACGTGTTGTGGCAGGTGTAGGGGTACCTCAGATCACAGCTGTAGAAGACTGTGCAGAAGCAGCAAGACCATACGGCGTGCCAGTTATTGCTGATGGTGGTATCAAATATTCTGGAGACATCGTAAAAGCAATCGGTATGGGTGGTAGCGTATGTATGATGGGATCAATGCTTGCTGGTTGTGAAGAAAGTCCTGGAGCAATCGAACTTTACCAAGGAAGAAAATACAAAGTATACCGTGGTATGGGATCAATCGCAGCGATGGAACAAGGAAGCAAAGACCGTTACTTCCAAAATGATGCAAAGAAACTTGTACCAGAAGGTGTAGAAGGCCGTGTAGCTTATAAAGGTTATGTAGGCGATACAATCTTCCAATTAATCGGTGGTTTACGTGCAGGTATGGGGTATGCAGGTGCTGAGTCTATTGCAGAACTTCAAGAAAAAGCAACATTTACACGTATCACAAGTGCAGGGCTTAAAGAAAGTCATCCTCACGATATCCATATTACTAAAGAAGCACCAAACTATAGCATTGAATACTAGTCCAAAAAGACAATATCGATTATAATAGAACTGACAGCGAACTAAGTTGCAAGTGGCGCTTAGATAGTGATGAAATACCGAGGAGGAAGTAAATATGAAACATGAACATGTCATCGTCCTTGACTTTGGAGGACAATACAATCAGCTGATCGCAAGACGTGTAAGAGAAAATAACGTTTACTGCGAAGTGCACCCTTATAATATCAGTATTGAAGCAATCAAAGAGATGAATCCAAAAGGGATCATCTTTACTGGAGGACCAAACAGCGTTTATGCAGAAGAGTCACCAGTTTGTGATAAAGCAATCTTTGAATTAGGTATTCCAGTTCTTGGAATTTGTTATGGTTCACAGCTTACAGCACATCTTTTAGGTGGTAAGGTTGCAACAGCACCTGTAAGTGAATATGGTAAAACAGAAGTCAAAGTAGATACAAGTTCAAAACTATTTGAAGGTGTTTCAGAAGCTACAATTTGTTGGATGAGCCACACAGATTATATTGAGACTGCACCAGCAGATTTCAAGATCACTGCACATACACCAGTGTGTCCAGTAGCAGCTATGGAAAATGCTGATAAAAATCTTTACGCAGTACAATTCCATCCAGAAGTAATGCATACACAAGAAGGTATGACAATGCTTGCAAACTTTGTAAACAACATTTGTGGTTGCAAAGGTGACTGGAAGATGGATTCATTCGTAGAGACAACAATCAAAGAGATTCGTGAAAAAGTTGGTGACGGAAAAGTATTATGTGCGTTATCAGGTGGTGTAGACTCATCTGTAGCAGCTGTATTACTTTCAAGAGCAATCGGAAAACAATTAACATGCGTATTTGTAGACCACGGTTTACTTAGAAAAAATGAAGGGGATGAAGTAGAAGCAGTATTCGGACCAGAAGGCCAATACGACCTTAACTTTATCCGTGTTAATGCACAAGATAGATTCTATGCAAAACTTGCAGGTATCGAAGATCCAGAAACAAAGAGAAAGATCATTGGTGAAGAATTCATCCGTGTATTCGAAGAAGAAGCACAAAAAATCGGTGCAGTAGATTACCTTGTACAAGGTACAATCTACCCAGACGTCATCGAGAGTGGTCTTGGTAAATCAGCAGTTATTAAATCACACCACAACGTAGGTGGACTTCCTGACTGTGTAGATTTCAAAGAAATCATCGAACCACTTCGTCTACTCTTCAAAGATGAAGTACGTAAAGCTGGTTTAGAACTTGGTATTCCAGAATACCTTGTATTCAGACAACCATTCCCAGGCCCAGGTCTTGGTATTCGTATCATCGGTGAAGTAACTGCAGAGAAAGTACGTATCGTACAAGATGCTGACTGGATCTACAGAGAAGAAATTGCAAAAGCAGGCGTAGACAAAGGTTTAGGTCAATACTTTGCAGCACTTACAAACATGCGTTCAGTAGGTGTAATGGGTGATGAGAGAACTTATGACTATGCTATTGCTCTTAGAGCAGTAACAACAAGTGACTTCATGACAGCTGAATCAGCTGATCTTCCATGGGAAGTACTTGGAACAGTAACAAGAAGAGTGATCAACGAAGTTAAAGGGGTTAACCGTGTATTATATGATTGCACAGGAAAACCACCAGCAACTATCGAGTTTGAATAGTCACGAAAGCTCGTAGCAGTGCGAGTGAAAAAGAGAAAAAGTCCGACGAAAGTTCACTTTCAGTCGGACTTTTTCTCTTTTTCACTCATAGGGCGATAGCCCGTGCAAAGAGGATATGGGAGTGAACTTCTCGCATATTCTCTTTACAGCACTATGACAGCCGACTACCTATATTATAAATAAGAAGGAGAAAAATTTATGAAACTTAAAGTATTAGTAGATAACAATACATATATTGACCATTATTACGAAGGAGAACCAGCAGTATCGTATTACATAGAAGATAAGGGGACAAAGATCCTATTTGATACAGGGTATTCAGATCTCTTTATGAGGAATGCAACAGCGTTTGGGATAGATCTCAATACAATCCAGAAAATCGTCATATCTCATGGTCATGATGATCATACAAGAGGATTAAAGTATTATTTTGAAAAGGATAAACCTCGTGAGGTAGAACTATATGCACATCCTCATACTTTCAAGGAAAAAGTACTAGGAGAGCTTAAAATCTGCTCACCATTACTAGAGAAGCAGTTACAAGATAAGTGTCGTTTACATCTGACTAAAGAGCCCATACAGCTTAGTGAAAATATTATTTTACTAGGAGAAATCCCTCAGACACATGCGTTTGAGCAGAGATGTGTGATTGGTAAACAAAAGATAGGAGATAGTTGGGAAGATGACTATGTAATTGATGATACAGCGCTTGTATACAAAAGTTCTGAGGGCATTTATATTATTACAGGATGTTCCCATAGTGGTATTTGTAATATTATTGAGTATGCTAAAAAGATATGTAATGAAGAACGTGTAGTAGGTGTAATTGGTGGGCTACATCTTTTTGAGGTCTCTCATCGTGTTGAAGAAACAATCACCTATTTTAAAGAGAATCAGATCAAAGAAATCTACCCATGTCATTGCACATCACTTCATGTAAAATGCGAGATGTATAAGACATTACCGATTAAAGAAGTGGGAGTAGGATTGGAACTTGAATGGTAATAATAAAACGGATCAGTTATTCGGTATGAATAACTGATCCGTTTTATTATATTTTAAGGCATTTTTAAGCAATAGGCCACTATTTATTTGTACTATTTTTTTCTTTAGAGAATTTACACTTGTCTTTCTTGCAGTCTTTCTCTGCATCTTTACTACATAGACCATAGCATTTTTCACAATCATAAAGTTTTATAGACTGACCACAAATTTTACAAGGTTCTGCTTTATACATAGATTAATTCCTCCTAGAAAATTGATTTATTTTTTTTATTTGTATCTAAAGATATATTTAACTTATTATATAATAGTTATTATTAAAAAGCAATTAGATTTAAAAGATATAAAATATAAAAAAGTGGTTAGCGGCAAGCCAAGTGTAGGCATACTTTTAAAAGGAGTATATAAAGGATTCAATGTGTATAAGCTAAAATTCTAGCATAAAATGATAGCAATTGGATTATAGATGAAGATGTATATTTGTGAAGGTCATTTATAGACCGGAGTATCGAAGTGAGTGATTTGGAAAGGAGCTAGACTATGAAAAAGTTATTTCTAATAGGTTCGCCGCCAGCTAGTGGAAAAACCTATGTTGCCAAAAAACTTGCGGGATTACTTCATCAGCCAGTTTACCTGGATAAAGATGCGATTATTCCGCTTTCAAAAGTAATTTATCAGGTTGCGAGTGAGCCATATAATAGAGATTCTAAATTTTTTAATACCTACATTAGAGATGCAGAGTATGAGGCAATCATGCAAGTGGCATTTGAAGCATTGGATTATAATCAGTTTGTGACTGTCAATGCACCGTTTTCTAAGGAGATTAGAAGTCCAAAGTACCTAGATGAACTCAGTACACATTTGGCAGAAGTAGGCGCTGAATTAGTGATCATATGGGTACACTGTGAAATGCAGTTGATTCACGAGCGGATGATTGCAAGAAACTCAGATCGTGATAAGTGGAAGATTGATCATTGGGATGAATATGTAGCAGCAAGAGATTTTAGTATTCCACAGGTAGAGGGGATCTGTGTGATAGAAAATACAGACGAGTTTTATGTCATAAAGCAACTAGAGCAATTACTTGTAAAATTGAAAATAATATAGAGTGTATAAGTATGAGGTAAGGGTAGTCGGGCTGATTACTATCGTATTAGGTGGTATATTTATCTTATTATATTAGGGAAAGAGAAGCGCTTCGTAGTGGTCATAAGATCCTTGCGGAGCGCTTTTAGTCTTGTTTGATTTGAATGCGAATACGTGTTACAAAATCAGATTCTTGACTGGAGGCTAGGTCATCTATTAGATAATCCTCATAAAAGAAGGCGCCTGGCTGTAAATTATATTTGCTTAGAAAGGCCAATATCTTTTGATAAGTCAAATAAGTAGTCGCGTAGCTACCATGGTGATAAGTAATGGCATAAAGGCCTTTTGGTTTTGTAATCACAGAGGGAATTGTGGGATCAAGCGTGGTGGAATAAAGACATGTAAAACAATTTTTGAGTCCATCGGCGATATCTTCAAATTGAATAAGACATCCTAGGGGGTCATGGGTTGAAAGCATGTGATTATTACAAAACTGTATGTACTCTAAGGTGAACTCGGAGAATTCTTTTTGTGTAGCGCTACTCAATGGAGAGCTGATCAAGAGATACTCACTATCTTCTTCTGCCAAAATAGGTTCAGCATGACGTGTATGAAGAGCAAGCATTGTATGCTTAGTGGCAGTGGTAAGGCGGTTTTTAATCTGGGAAAGGTGGGTAATAGCCGTATCCACTTCAGCTAATTTTTCATGGAGGAGTGCCAGATAATTTTCGGGAGTGCGTGTACTCAGATAGGTTTTGATCTCTTTGAGTGGCATATTCAGCTCTTTGAGTGTGCGAATCATGATGAAAACATAGAGCTGGCGATACGAATAGTAGCGGTACCCATTGGCAAGCGTATGTGCGGGGGAGAATAACCCAATTTCATCATAGTGAAACAGTGTTTGTTTTTTGACACCGCAGATGTTAGCAAATTCTCCAGTTGTAAAATAGCACTCTAAATTTTTACTCATATGTAATCTCCTCTTGACTGTATGGTTACCGTATAGTTTAACATACTATGATGATGACGACTATTATTAATGCTCATAAAAAGGAGGGTAAAGATGAGGCTTATTCTAAGTTATTTAAAAAATTATAAATTACTTGTTTTATTAAATATTATTGCTGTGTTTGGATTTGCACTTGTAGAACTTGGCATACCAACGCTTATGGCGCAAATTATTGACAATGGTATCGCGGTTAATAATACAATCTATATTTACAAAATGGGTACAGTTATGGCAATCATTTCGATTATAGGGGTACTAGGAACTGTACTCTTAGGATACTGTTCTTCTAAAATATCCACAAACATCACGAGGGATATTCGAAATGATATCTTCAAAAAGGTACAGGAGTTTTCTCATAGTGAGTACGATTCTTTTGGTGTATCTTCTATGATTACAAGAACGACCAATGATGCTTTTCAGATCTTACAATTTACCAATACGCTACTTCGGATGGCACTTTTGACACCGATTATGTTTTTGGTAAGTGGGGTTATGATTGTTAAGACAAGTGTATCACTTTCTACAGTTTTGGCGGTTACAGTACCTTTTATTATATTGGGTGTAATCATCATTGCTAAGATATCAGGGCCACTTTCTGAAATGCAACAAAATAAGTTAGATCAACTCAATAGGATCTCTCGGGAAAATCTCACAGGGATCAGGGTCATTCGTGCTTTTGGCAATGATGACTATGAGGGTGAGCGCTTTGGAAACACCAATAAAGAGTATGCGGTAGTTTCTAAAAAGCTTCATAAGCTGATGGCGATTTCACAGCCTACATTTTTCTTATTACTGAATCTTGCAATCATCGCTATTTTTTGGATTTCCAGTAAGATGATTGGTGGTGGCATGCTACAAGTTGGGGAATTGGTAGCTTTTATTGAATACTTATTCCATGCTATGTTTTCTATTATGTTGTTCTCAATGGTGTTTATTATGTATCCAAAAGCACAGGTATCTGCCCATCGTATTGAGGAGATTTTAAATACACAGCCGATTATTGTGAATCCAGAGCAAGGGAGCAAAGAGACTACAATACAAGGGATAGTGGAATTTGAACATGTGACTTTTACTTATCCAAATGGAGAAGAACCAGTACTTCGTGATATTAGCTTTGCAGCACAAAAAGGAGAGATGGTAGCCTTTATTGGAAGTACAGGAAGTGGAAAGAGTACACTGATCAATCTTATTCCAAGGTTTTATGATGTAACTGAGGGGACGATCAAGGTCAATGGTGTAGATGTCAAAGATTATGACCTCAAGGCGCTACGTAGCAAGATTGGATTCATTCCTCAAAAGACAAGATTATTTACAGGGACCATTGCAGAAAATATCCGATTTGGTAAAAAAGATGCAACAGAAGATGAAATTAAGCAATCTACAAAAATTGCTCAGGCCTATCCATTTATCAAGCGTAAGCCAAAACAGTTTGAAGAACCGATTAGTGAGGGCGGCGCTAATATGTCAGGGGGACAAAAGCAAAGGCTATCAATTGCAAGAGCCATTGTAAGAAAGCCAGAAATCTATATATTTGATGATAGTTTCTCCGCACTAGACTTTAAGACAGATGCAGCACTTCGTGCGCAGCTCAAAAAAGAAACGACAGATGCAGTCGTATTAGTGGTTGCCCAAAGAATTGGTTCCATACTTGAGGCTGACAGAATCATTGTACTTAATGAAGGGGAAGTTGTTGGTAGTGGTAAACATGAACAGCTCCTAAGAAGCTGTGAAATTTATAAAGAAATTGCGCTATCACAATTATCAAAGGAGGAGTTGAATTTATGAAATCATCAAAACAGACTATCAAGAAACTCATTCCTTTCCTAAAACCTTATGGGTTACCTTTTGTGGGGGCTATTGTATTTATTGTAGGGGCAGCTGTAATTAATGCGATTACACCAAGGACTGAAGGTTTAATTATTACTAAACTTACTCAAGATGTAGTAGGCATTAGTAAAGGTATAGAAGGTGCAGGGATTAGCTTTGGATACATTATTAATGTTCTGGTTGTGCTGGGGGTTCTTTATTTGCTGAGTACGGTGGCAACCTATGGCGCAAGTTTCCTGCTTACCAATGCCATTCAAAATACTGTAAGAGATTTGAGAAATGCAGTTCAAAATAAAATTAGAAAACTACCTATTAGTTATTTTGATAAAAATAGTTATGGGGATGTACTAAGTCGTATCACAAATGATGTGGATACTATATCCAATGCAATGCAACAAAGCTTCAGTCAGGTTATTAATTCAGTTTTATCTTTGACGTTGGCACTTGGGATGATGTATGCGATCAATATTCAGATGGCAATTGTAGCGACAATGATTGTACCTTTAAGCTATTGGATTTCAAAGTTTATTGTAGGTAAGTCTCAGAGTTTATTCTATGACCAGCAACAAGCACTTGGAGAATTAAATGGTGCTGTACAAGAGATGTATACAGGGTTCAATGAACTGAAGTTATATGGGAAACAAGAAGATGCGATTGAGGAATTTGAAGCAATTAATCAGAAGCTCTGTCATACAGGATTTAAGGCACAATTTATTTCAAGTATTATGTCGCCATTGGTATCACTTGTGAGTTATCTTGGCATTGCAGTGATTGGAACGATGGGTGGGGTGCTTACCTTGAGAGGTGGATTAACTGTAGGTAATTTGCAAGCCTTTATTCGTTATATTTGGCAAATCAATCAACCGCTAACACAAGTGACACAGCTATCTTCTGCAATCCAGTCAGCATTTGCAGCCATGACACGTGTATTCGAGTTCTTAGAGGAAGCGGAAGAGGTAAGCGATGCACAGTGCCAAGGAAGATTAACACATGCAAAAGGAAATGTGAGTTTTGAACATGTTGCATTTGGATATCAAGAAGATAGTCCACTGATTGCAGATTTGAGTATAGATGTGAAGCAAGGCCAGATGGTAGCTATTGTAGGACCAACTGGAGCAGGCAAGACGACACTCATCAACTTACTGATGCGCTTCTATGATGTGAAAGGTGGCGCGATTAAAATAGATGGTGTAGATATCCGGGATATGAAACGTGATGAGCTCAGAAGCCTATTTGGAATGGTACTACAAGATACATGGCTCTATAAAGGCACCATTGCACAGAATATTGAGTATGGTCGTTTTGGTGCAACAAGAGAAGAAGTCATAGAGGCAGCCAAAATTGCCAATGTACATCACTTTATTAAAACTTTACCAGGTGGATACGATATGATCCTCAATGAAGAGGCTTCAAATATTTCACAAGGAGAAAAGCAGCTACTTACCATTGCAAGGGCTATATTAAAAGATCCAGCAATCTTGATCTTAGATGAAGCAACAAGTTCTGTGGATACAAGAATTGAGTTGATGCTTCAGAAGGCGATGCGTAACGTGATGAAGGGAAGAACCAGCTTTGTTATTGCACACCGCCTATCAACGATCAAAAGTGCGGATTTAATTTTGGTACTCAACGAAGGGGATATTGTAGAAAAGGGTACACATGAAGAACTGATGGCACAAGGTGGGTTCTATGAGTCACTTTACAATAGCCAATTTGCAGATAAAGAAGAACACTAAAAATTAAAACGAGAGAAATCATTTTTTAAAAAGCACATTACGCTAAGACAAAACGTAATGTGCTTTATTTTTTTAGAGCAATAACGCTTTTTAAGATTGGAGAAAATAAGTAGTGTCATGATATTTAGGATTGTTCGGGCGAACGATAAGCTTTGGGTGTGACACCTACTATGTCTTTGAAAAGCTTACTAAAGTATTTGGAGCTCTCATAACCTACCATCTCACTAATATCATAAATTTTAAAATGTGTTTGTGTCAGTAATTCTTTTGCCTTCTCAATCCGAATATCTGTGAGATAGTCAATAAAGTTTTGCCCCGTGCGTTCTTTAAACAGTTTACTGAGATAAATAGGATGGATGAACAAAAAATCTGCCAGAGTATTGAGTGTCAGGTTCTCAGCGTAATGTTCTTGAATGTAATTCTGAGCGGTTTTTATAATATCAGTTGAACAAGGGCTGATTTCAAGGATATAGTGCTTTTGATTGTCGATGTAATCTACCATATAGGTTTTGATGGCATCAGCATGCTCTCGTAGAATTAGATTCTTAATCAAATCATGGAGCTCATCATGAATCAAATTGGCATGATGATTTTTGAGAAAACCATAGATAATGAGAAACAGTTCAATACAGAAAGAGTAGATTAAATTAAGTGAATCACTATGCTCATTGATATGCTCAAGTTCGTCTACAATAAGTGTTTTGAGCAGCTCAGTATCTTTTAATAATAGGCAATTGAGAACTTTTTCTCTTAGTGTATGTGGTAAAACATCAGATACATAGAGAATGTTTTCAATCTCACTAAAAGGAATGATATAAGAGTTTCTTTTGATAATACGATAGTCTAGGGCTTTGCCTGATTGGAAGTAGGCAATATGTAACCTAGAAAGGTGATTAAAGGGGAGGCTAAGACCTGCTGTTAAGGGAAAGGATAGACTTTGCATAAAGGCTTCAAGAGATGTAATCAGTTGTGTCTCAGTAGTATTATAGATAACAAGAGAGACTTCGTTTAGTGCACTATTAAATTTGAGGTAAATACAATCTAATACAAATTTTGTTTCAAGCATTTGGTTAAGGTGCGCTTTTACACTGACATAATCCGTACAATTTTCTAGACGTAGGCGCACAAGTTGGATGGCTTGAGCAGATACATTCATATGAAGTTGTTTGGCCAATGCGAGATCTAGAGGAATAGCTTCACGAATCAAATTATTAAGAAAAATAGATTTCCTGAGCTCTAAAAACGCCTCATGACCTTGCCTCGTAGCGCTTTCACATTCTAATACTTCCTTTAAACGTGTAAAAGTTTTATAAAGGTTATCAAAGTTTACAGGCTTGGTAAGAAAATCAAAGGTACCATAGCGCATTGCACGCCGTGCGTATTCAAATTCTTCATAGCCGCTCAAAATGACAGTTTTTATAGCTGGGTAGTCTTGAGAAAGTTTTTCGATGAGATCTAATCCAGATTCGAATTCCATACGTATATCGGTCAGTACCACATCTACAGGATGTAAGCTTATGAGGTCGAGTGCTTCGGTTGTAGAGTGTGCGGTGCCCACAAGATGGAAGCCTAGTGCACTCCAGTTGATATATTTGGATAAGCCGTTTAGGATGATGTCTTCATCATCAACAATAATAAGATTAAACATAAGGGTCCTCCTTTTTGGCAGAATGATCTACAAGCGGTATTTTAATTTCTAAAGTTGTACCAGTAGGACAACTAGAGGCAATACGAAGACCGTAGCCTAAGCCATAGTAAAGCTTGATACGTTCACATACATTATAAAGTCCAATGCTTTCTTGAGTAGTAGCATCTTGATGTGTGAAATTGTTGTTAAGTGTGAGAGAAACTTCATCAGACATGCCAATCCCATTATCTGTAATGGTGAGAATAAGGGTATCTTTTGAGCAACTACTAGCAATAAAAATATTTTTGTCAGGTTGATTGCCTTTGAAAGCATGTAAGATGCAATTTTCTACAATAGGTTGCAAGATGAGTTTTGGAATACAAATATGTAATGTGTCATAGTCCAAGGTATGTGTTAGTTTTATTTTATGCTGGTAACGATAATTAATCACTTCAAGATAACTTTCTACATGCCGAATCTCCTCAGCAATGGGTACAAGTTCCGAATGTTTAGGGATACTCAGACGAAGAAATGCTGAGAAAGACTCTATCATTTGACTAACTTTTCCATTGCCTTCTTCTAGCGCAATAGTTTCCCATCTAATAATATCTAATGTATTGTAAAGAAAGTGAGGGTTAATTTGCATTTGTAGCGCATTGAGCTCAGCTGTTTTCTTTTTAAAAGCAAGATTTTTGGCATGAATTTCAGAAACATAAACTTTGTTAATTAATTCTTGGATCTCTTGAACCATGGTATTGAAGTGGTGACCTAATATCCCAATTTCATCATTGTAGGAGTCATCAAAAGAAAGATTAAACCCCTTACTTGGAAGTTTGCCAAGGACACGTTGAAGTTTATTTAGTGGCAATGTAATACTTAAAGTTACAAGGTAAGCGATTCCAATGGCAACAATAATGACCCCGACCATAGTAAGGAGTGTGAAGTTTCGAATGTTCTTGGCACTTGCAATTAATACATCAAAGTAGGCAAGGTTTAATACATAAAAATCACTATTAGAGAGTTTTTCAAAGGCAACAAGGCATGTTTCACCTTCAATTTCCGTAGAGAAAACGCCTTCTAGTTTCCCATTAATTTGTTCTAAAAGGTGTGGGACATTTGTAGGTATTGGGCCTTTGAGGTTAGCATTAATAGAAGCCATAGTGCCCCCAGGCCCAACGAGAACGAGGTGACCACTACGATTCATAAGAGAAAGATCAATGCCGCCGATAAGTTCTTTGAGATAGATATTCATG
>JBOFIR010000267.1:0-3820 GCA_051650265.1 Cellulosilyticaceae bacterium | reverse complement strand
CGCTCACCTTATATTCATGATGTCACTTATGGGGGGTACACCAAAGCGGGAGAAGCGCCAAGTACCACTGGGACAGAGACTATAGCAACGACAGGGGATACAGTCATAACAAGTAAAGGCTATGATACCACCATTGAGATTGTATTAAAGCCAGGAGGTGAGATTCATGAAACTAACTGAGAGAGAACAAAATCTTCTCTTTTTACTTGCCATTGTGGCGATTGGGCTGGTAGGATTTAAGTTTATGTTTGTGCCAGCGAAAGCGCATGCTGAGGCCATGCAGATTCAGCTAGATGAGAAGATTGCCAAGGAAGCAGAAGCCAAAGAAATGATGGCAGTCGCGGAGACAATCGACGCGGATATTGCAGCGGCTAGCAAACAGTCGGATGAAGTAAGTGGGGAATTCTTTAAAGCAGAAGATGTGGAGTACTTCCACAAGTGGATTAGTGTACTTGCAGCAAGCAATAGCTTGGTGGTCAAAAATGTAACGATTACTGAACCTACACTGGCATCTGTACCTGTGTATGGGAATACATTTGTAACAGTCACTTATCCGATCAAGGACTACTACAATACTATGCGTAACTCAAGAGGGGATCAAGAGGCCATTGTTATGCCCGAGGAGCAAACAGAAACGCCTTTGAGAGAAGATGATAGCGTACTCAAGGTGGATATCACCCTCAGTGTTTCGGGAACCAACACGCAGCTGATGAATCTGGTGGATCACCTGAGTACACGTAACAAACATATTGTGGTGAATAGCTTTGCATTTGGCGACTGTCAGTCTACAGATATTCAAGAGGCAGAAGTCAATCTCAGTGTCTATGCCATCGAAAAAGAGAATGAATATATATTCAATGGTTTCTTCATTGAAGCCAATGAGCTACTGAAAAAGCTAGAGGAGGGACAAAACTAAGTTGAGACAAAAAAAAGGATTTACTTTAATCGAAGCGATTGTGAGCTTATTACTATTTAGCTTGGTACTTGTGGTATTTATGAGCATCATGATGCCCACGTTAACAATCCAGCGTAAAGCAGTGGTGAAGGCGCAAAACGTATTGGAAGATACCCAGCAGATCAATGAGGAAAGTGCCACAATTACAGGTGAAGAAGTCATTGTGGTCAAGTGGTCAAATGGAGAGATTAGGGCAACTGGCAAATCTTATAAAGTAGATCAAGACGAAGAAAAAACGAAACTAAAATACTTTAAAGCAGATTCAATAGAGGTGAAATAAAATCCTTAGCATATAGGAAAGGGGAACTCACGTGAAGGCAAAGAGAGGAAGTATTTTGGTATGGGTGGTCATCTTATTTGCGGTGATTATGATTACAGGAACAACATTGATGGCCCAAGTCACACAATCTCATAAGATGTCACTTTTACAGGAAAACCAACAACAGGCATATTACGCGGCGCAAGCGGTGTTAGAAACGTGTGTTAAAGCATTTGAGAAGCAACCAGATAATACCTCTAAATTTATTGGTAAAGGTGCTAGTGAGCCAGTCATTTACACGGATAATAAGGGTGGAGAATGGAAATGTACGGTTGATATAACGAGAAAAGCTGACTTGATTAATATTAAGGTAATTAGTAAAGGCGGCGGGAGCTTAGGAGTTGAAAGTACTGCTAATGCACAGCTGAAAGAAGTAAAAACGGCATTTGGGAACGAATGTATTTTTGAATCAACGTTGGATGAGGTTCGATTAGGGATAGGTGGGGATCCTGCAGAAATATACGGCATAATACGAGCAAAGACAAGTATTAATGCAAGTAACATAACTAATACAGAAGATAATGGTCACATTGTATTAGAGGCGGGAACAAGTATTAATGCAAGCAATTTAAGTGGTCAAGGAGATATTCTGTTAAAATCTGGTTTAGATAGGATTTCAAAGGATCAAAAAGCCATTGTTGTAAGTAATGTAAATGGTCAAGGTAAAATTTTAATGCAGTCTGGTACGAGTATTAATGCAAGCCACGTGAAGAGTAGCGGAGATATTAGATTAGAGGCTTTAACGAGTATGCAGGCACATAATATCAGCAGTAAAAATAAAGATGAGGGTAGAGGAGATATTTTCTTAGAGGCAACAGATAGTATTAACACGACAACGTTGGTAGGGAGGAATATTACTCTAAAATCAAAGGAAATTACACAGTGGAATATTGATGCAAGTGGTAAGCTTGTAATAACTAATGAAACTACAAAAAATGAGTTAGAAAATCTTGAAGGGAAAGATAATCTGATGAATGTTAGGGATATAGATATTATACGCAATACGCCTATTGCTCAAGAGAAAAAAGCATTGAAAATCATAAATATTCCTATTCCTGAAGGAACAGGAAAACAGGATGAGAAAATAATTGTAAAAGTAGATAAAGGAAAAACGGTTGAAGTCATTTATCACCATAAAGCTGGAAGTGAAGTAATAATGACAGTTTGGGGGACAAAGGATCATCTATTTGTCCTTAATATTCCTGAGGATCGTAAGATAGATGTGAAGATAATGGCTGTGCCGGCTTTTCAAAACGACCAAGCAATGAAAATTCATCTCAATAATCAAGGTGGAAATCTAAGTTTTGAAGGTGAATTGAAAAATGCAACCTTTGAAGGAAGTTTTAAAGCGAAGAAAATTGAGATGAATAGTGATGTACATAATTTGAAATTTGAATATAGATCACCTATTGATGATGGCATATCAGGAAGTAACATCAATTATAGCTTGTTACAATATTCAGGAGGTTGAGTGTTATGGGTTTAAAAAAGAAGGTTGCCTCTGGGATGACACTTATTGAAGTTTTGGTAGTGGTAGCGATCGTGAGTATTTTGATTGTACCAGTCCTGGACTTAATGCAGGTAGAATCACGTATTGCACGTCAGACCTCTCAAACGATTGCGGCCAAAGATATAGGAACGATTATTCAAAACCATATTGCTAAGGAACTTAAATATGCAAAAAAGGTCAAGATAGGAACAGCGAGTGAAAGTGGAATGGGTTTTATAACACAGCCAATCAAAGGTCATGATATGGTATGTTCTGAATCTATTGGTGGCGTCACTAAAACAAATGTTATCCTTCAAAAGGGGCTTATTACCCCCTTTGAAGTTGCTATCAGTTATAAGACAACAACTAAGGCTAATGTAGTCAATGTAAAGATTATTGTAAGTAATAATGAGAAAAGTTATGTGTTTGAGACAGCAGTCAAATTATTGAATGCAACCGTAGAGGGTATGTCAGAAGGTAATTTTATAAATTTTGAAAAACTAGAGGGTGGAGAATGAAAAAAAATATACGTATTGGCGATATCCTAATAGAAGATGAGCTGATCACGAGCGAGCAGTTACAAGAAGCGCTAGAGGTGCAGAAGAACAATGAAATGAACAAGCGTATAGGGGATCTCCTAATTGAGATGGGCTTTGTGACGGAAGAGAAATTTATGACGGCACTCTCTAAACGGCTTAAGGTGCCTTTTATTAATCTCAAAAATTACCCTATAAAAAATGAAACGGTTAACCTACTAGATGAAGGTGTAGCAAGAAAGTATGGCATGGTGCCTATTGCACAGAATCGTAATATGCTGACCATCGCCATGAGTGATCCACTCAATCTCTATGCCATAGAAGAAGTTAAGATTTTGACAAAGATGGATGTCAGTACCATACTGGCGACAAAGGAAGATATTGATACCATCATGAATCGTTGCTATAGTGGGCGTCAAGCTATGATGGCAGCAGCCGAGCTTCAAAAGGAGTTTAAGGCGAGAGAAATCAGAGAAGCAGCAGATGCACCAGTTGTAGATATTGGTAATGGTGTGGATAAT
>JBOFIR010000266.1:0-14098 GCA_051650265.1 Cellulosilyticaceae bacterium | reverse complement strand
CGTCATATTAGTCATGCTTAAAGAAGAGTTGTTTAGAGGCTATTATGATGCCAATGCACAGCATAATAAAGGAGGAGAAGTGGCCATTATTGAGGCTATGACTGGTGTGAAAATATCTTCTGTTAATACAACGCACATTGGTCAGACTGTTCCTTATATGCACGCAATTGACAGCCAGATTTCATATGGGAGTACGAGGTATACAAGAGAAGACAAAGATTTGCAGGTGATGTATTATAAATTGCCCAAGTATGATTGGGTTCTGGTTCATGAAATACCTATGCAAGTTTATACCAATGATACGCAAAGTATTAGAAATACTATGATCCTGATTGTAGGGGTTACGGTAGTCATTATGGCGGCTTTCTTTAGCGTGTGGATTGTGCGGTATACGGGACCTATACAAAACTTGATGCAAGTGATGAAAAAGGTTTCAGAAGGACAGATTGATCAAAGAATTACTGTGAATACAGGTGTGGAAGAGTTAGAACAGTTGAATCAACAGTTTAATAATATGCTAGATCAGGTCCAGTTTTTTATGGAAGTAGCTGAAAAGAAAGAACATGAAAAGAGTTTACTTGAAATGCAAGCATTACAAATGCAAATTAATCCACACTTTTTATATAATACAATCAATAGTATCAGGTGGATGGCTGTAATGAATGGTGCTGAAAATGTAGGGGATGCTTTGGTCAACCTGGCAGAACTCATGAACGCGAGTTTTAGAGGTGGCGCTATCATATGGACCATAGACGAGGAGTTGAAGTTTGTCAAGAGTTATACCAAACTAATGAGGATTCGATATGGAACAAGTGTGATGTTTGAAATCGCATGCGAGGATACGGTGAAACAGTATTTGATTCCTAAATTTATCATACAACCTATTCTGGAAAATAGTATAAAGTACAGAAAAGTGGATGGGGAGTGTCTTAGAATTTATGTAAGGATTTATGAAGAAGAGGGGATACGTATTGTAGTACAAGATAATGGGGAAGGCATCACAACAGAAAAACTAGCATACATCAAAAAAGAGTTAGCACATCAAAGGATGAACCAGCAAACGGGCTATGCTGAAGGTATTGGCTTGAGTAACGTGAATAGGCGACTAGGTATTTATTATGAGGAATCCTATGTTTTAGATGTTGAAAGTCATGAAGGTGCGGGAACACAAGTCAATATTACTATACCTAAAACGCAGTAGGTGTGTGTAATCTATGATGAATGTAAAGTCTCTTGTCGATCAAAGGTCCTTAATGACGTATTGATGGACAAGGGACTTTGATTTATGAACGGATATACTGGTGAGTAGAAAACCTTATAAAGATGAATTGTTTTTTAGAGGGGGCTATGATACGCTAGAAGAAATGTCATGTAGGTTTAAAACATATAAAAGAGGAGGGATAACTATGAAAAAATCAAAAAAAATCATTACATATACCTTAGTAGGAGTTGTTATATTGGTACTCTTAGGTCTTGGCGGTATGATTATGTGGGCTAATGATACTTACGCACCGACTGAGCAGTTCTATGAACTCGTACCTCATGCTGCATATACAAAAGAAGGTGACTTTTATGTGTTTGATGCGCAAGGAAAGGACAAAAAAACAGGTGTGATCCTTTACCCAGGTGCGCTGGTTGAGCCATTGGCTTACGGCTATTATGCGGATGAACTGGCGAAGGAGGGTTATCTGGTAGCTATCCCAGAAGTGTTTCTGAACTTATCCCTAACACAAAGTGATAAGGCGGAGGAACTGATGATAAGGCATCCTGAGATTGAGGCGTGGTATGTAGGGGGGCATTCTATGGGAGGTGTCAGTGCAGCTATGTTTGCCAAGGATAACCAGGCACAAATAGATGGGCTCATTTTACTTGGTTCGTATCCAGCTACTTCAACTGATCTTTCAACAAGTCAACTTAAGGTGCTCAGTCTGTATGCTGAAAATGATGGCTTAACTACCTTAGAAGATATTATAAATAGTAAGGTGAACCTTCCGGAGACTACTGTTTTTACAGAGATCATAGGAGGCAATCATGCACAGTTTGGGATGTATGGTATACAACCAGGCGACAATAAAGCACAAATAGATGTGGTAACGCAGCAAATGCAGATGGTTGAGCAAACATTAGCCTTCTTGCAACAGCAGTAATGTGTAAATAAGCGATTAAGGAACTAGGAGCCCGTATGGCCATTCATTATACATTGGCTTATTTAGCACAATAGGTAAAAATAAAAGGGACTGTGCACAATTAACCAACGAGGTTAGTTGTTGCAACAGTCCTGTTTTTTGCTATTTAAATTCAGTGAGGCATTTGATGAGTCCTTCTTTTGTGGTAGGAAAGTGAATCCCATAGCGTTGAAGCTTTGTATTTGTGATGCGCAGATCGCGTGGGTGATCTTTGTAGCGGTCTACATCTTTAATGAGGAGATCGGCTGCACGTTCCCCGGCACCCATCACTTCACAGATAAACTGGCCAATCTCATAGGTGGAAGCGTCGTTATTCTCACTTCCAAAGTTGTAGATGCCATAAGGAAGTTCTAATAGTTTACCTAAGTTGTCAATCAGATCATAGATATAGGTCATACTACGGTATTCATTGGCAGCAAGTGCCAGAGGTGTATTGAAGCATAATGCTTTTTGTGTGTTCATGAGTATGTTTGGGTTCGTTTTTTTGAAACGCTCAGGAAAACCAAAGAGCCAAGGGAGACGTAGTATGTAATGATTTGCAAGACGGGACTGAATATGTTGTTCTGCTTCGAGTTTGGTATGGGCATAAACTGTGTTGGGATTGGGCACGGTATCTTCTGTATAGGGACCGTCTTCGTGATTGCCATTATACACCTGCTCACTACTTGCAAAGATCAGCGTTGCACCTTGCGCTGCACATCCTTGGGCAATGTAACGTGTTGCCTCTGTATTGACCTGATAGGCTAGTTCAGGGTTATTTTCACACATACCAGTATCTGCGATTGCTGCACAGTGAAAGACAAAGTCATAGGAATGGGTGCTAAAGTAATCATTTACAGCCGCTTCATCTGTCAAACACAGGTCATAGCGGGCAAGGGCAGTGATCTGAAAAATATTTTTATAGTAGTCAATAAAGCGAGACGCTAAAAAACCGTGAGCGCCTGTAATAAGCATTTTTTTCACAATAAACCTCCTTATTAATAAAAGATAAAATCATTATACCACTAAAATGTAACTTGAAGAAAGTCTCAAGCCTTGATATAATTGCGATTAGTGCTATAAAGCTTAGCGATAGAAATTGAAGTCACCCAATAGGAGAAAAAAGATATGCGCGCAAAAGTAAAAATGCCATTTGAGTACGGCGGTACCAATGGCTTCCATGAAAAATTAATAGAGTGGATTGGTGATGTCTTATATGATATCCTTCCAGAACATGAATATGAAGTGAGAGACGAGCAGATCTTTACAGCCTTTCAGATTGCGGATGCCTTTCGTGATAAAAAAGTACATTTAGCAGAGGCAGGCCTTGGAACCGGCAAGACATTTGCTTATTTATTGTCAGCGATACCTTATGCGAGATACACAGGCAAGCCAGTAGTGATTTCTTGTGCATCACCTGCATTGCAAGAGCAACTTGCTGCCGAGACTGGTGATATCAATAAGTTATCGAAGTTGCTTGGACTAGAGGTAGATGCCAGAATGGCAAAAGATCCAAGACAGTATATCTGTGATGTACATGCAAGTGCAAGCCTTGAAGAGGCAGGTGAGCTTTCAGAGGAAATTCATCAGTGGCTCGGCAAAACACGCAGAGGCGAGCGTTCTGAGATTCCAACGATTCCAGATCGCGTATGGAAGAAGATTGCTTGGAATGATTCCATGTCTTGTGATGTCTGTGTAAACCGTGGTTACTGTAAACTTGTACGTGCAAGAGAGCATTATAGAGCCGCTGTAGATTTAATCATTGTGGATCATGAGACATTTTTCCAAGACTTATGGACACGTGAAGAAAAGATTGAAAGTGGACATATGCCAATTTTACCAAATTACTCTGCAGTTATCTTTGATGAAGGACATAAGATTATGCTACCTGCAGCAATGCAAGCAGGCGAGCAGCTGATCAAAGAAGAGATGGAAGCAATTATTGCTTCATTAGAAGATATCCAAGGGGCGAGAAATGCGCTACATACAGCGACAGCAACCCTAGAGGAAGCAACGACTGGCTTCTTCAAAGTACTTGAAAAATCAGCTGTAGCAGGGGAAGCTGAGGGGCGTCTTAGTGTAGAAGTTGATATGAGCTTATTAGGTGCGGCGCGTAGCCTACGCGCAAGCCTTGATCAATTACTGATCGAGCTTCAGATTGAGCAGGAGCTCTACTTAGAGTCTATGCCTATACCTTTGATTCAAGCCTATGAAGGTCAGATTGAGGGTGCAATGCGTGGCTTAACGCAACTATGTAAGACTGAAGGGGAAGACGTTGTCGCATGGGTTGATCAAAGAGACGGTAGCTTTTTCGTCGTACCAAGGAACTTGACGATGATGCTCAACAAGGCTTTGTATAAAAAGTCTTTACCAGTCATCTTTAGTTCAGCAACACTGAGTAATGAGGGGGACTTTACGTATTTTATTCGTACGATGGGACTCAAATCACCATCTCACGCTACGATCGGAAGTCCGTTTAATATGGAAGAGCAGGTCACAATCTCATTTGCCTCAGCAGATGCATTAGATCGTATCGATCAACTTGTAGCGATGCTTAAGGAGAATGGTGGACGTGCACTCGTACTCACACGCTCACTACGTGAAGTGCGTCAAATGAGACAACAGCTGAAGGGATACGAACTACCTTTTGAGGTATTATATGAAGATGAGGGAGATAGAGGGTATCTCGTGAGAAGATTCAAAGAGGAAGAAACAGCTGTATTGGTAGGTTCAGATTTCTGGGAGGGAATTGATGTGCCAGGTGATGCGCTGACATTGGTTGTAATCTGGCAGCTCCCATTCCCAGAGTTAGATCCACTTATTGAAGCACAGAGAAAAGATGCAAAAGAGCAAGGACTTGACCCTGTGCAGACAGTGGATTATCCTGCTATGGGATTGAAGCTCAAACAGGGCTGTGGGAGACTCATCCGAACAGAGGAAGATAGAGGGAAAATTGTCTTTATGGATGAAGTACTTGGCACACCATGGGAAAGTATAGTTTTAGGCGCACTACCTAAGGACGCGACAATTGAATAATAGCAGGATTTAGTTGACCACCTGCGCCTTGGCAAGGGTGGTTGACATTTGTCCACAAATATGTTTAGATTGAGAAAATAGGTCATGAAAAGAGGTACTTATGGAGAATCAACAACAACCTCAGTACAAAAGAAGAGTAAGATATAAAGGAACGCATCCTAGAAAGTTTAGTGAAAAATATAAAGAGCATCAACCCGATAAATATGCAGATACAGTCGAGCGTGTCAAACAAAAAGGTAGTACACCAGCAGGGATGCATATCTCTATATGTGTGGATGAAATACTAGCATTTTTACAGATCAAGCCAGGTGATGTAGGACTCGATGCCACATTGGGATATGGCGGTCACTCAACAGAGATGCTGAAGTGTCTAAAGGGTGAAGGCCATCTGTATGCATTAGATGTAGATCCTATTGAAATTGTGAAGACAAAGGCACGCTTACAAGAGAGAGGATTTGGACCAGATATTCTGACAATTATTCCTCAGAACTTCTGCAATATCGACCTTGTGTCACAAGAGCAAGGGAAGAAGTTTGATTTCATATTGGCAGACCTTGGTGTATCTTCCATGCAGATAGATAATCCAGAACGAGGGTTCACTTACAAATTCGATGGGCCATTGGACTTACGACTCAATCCAGAAAAAGGTGTGTCTGCTGCAGAGCGACTTGAAGATATTACCTTTGATGAACTTGAGGGGATGCTCATTGAAAATGCAGATGAGCCTTATGCAACAGAAATTGCACAAGGTGTTGTACGCCATATCAAAAAAGGTGATAAGATCCAGACAACAACAGATCTACGTCTTATCATAGAAGAAGCATTGGCGAATTTGCCAGAGAGAGAACGGGACAAGATGATCAAGAAAGCTTGTCAGAGAACGTTCCAAGCACTGAGAATTGATGTGAATAGTGAATTTGAAGTGCTAGAAGCATTTTTAGAAAAACTACCAGAGGTATTAGCACCAGGTGGACGTGTAGCTATTTTAACATTCCACTCAGGTGAAGATCGCCTGGTGAAAAAGACTTTCAAGAGATTTTTAAAAGAAGGCGCATACAGTGACATTGCAAAGGATGTCATTAGACCCTCTATAGAAGAGTGCAATAGAAATGGTAGAGCGCGTTGTACAAAAATGAGATGGGCGGTACGCGCCTAGTATAAGGGGACATGAAATGATGGATACAATTAAATTATATTGTAAAGCAAATAGAAGAGTAAGAGATGATAAGACAGTTAGTGTGTGTGCACATATGATTTGTGAAGGTGAGCAAATAGAAGAAGATGCGTACACAATTGATCTAGAAGGAAATGGTGTACGCTTAGAGCTTGCAGCACTCATGAACGCACTTCTTGACTTAGAAGCGAGTGAGCGTCTAGGTGAGGACAAGCTCCTTGAGCTCTATGTACACAATGAGCACTTAGTAAAGACACTGATGAAGTGGGAGCAAGACTACGCACAAACAGGTAAGCTTATTACCAATCAAGAAGAGAAATACCAAGAAGAATGGCAAGAGATTGGTGAGCTGATCGGATGTTGTCATAGTTTCACAGTACATGGATTTGAGAAGAAGTACCGTGAGGATGATGCAGTTGCTAAGCACATGGGACATCTTAATAAATTGGTATGTGATAAGGTTAATGAATAAGAAAGAGGGCGCTTGGATGATTCTAAGTGCCCTCTTTTTGTTAGGAGTTATTTCGTTGTGTCTTCCTCAAACATACGCCAACCTAAGTACTCAGTAAGTCCAGTGCCTGGATTATTGATGGGAGTGGCAATACCTGCACCTACATTTTCTACCGGGAGCATGGCTGCTAGTGGGAGTTGAATAGGTGTTTCTTCGGAAGATGTATTATGATTTTTTTGTGTCATAGAATCACCCTTACTGTATAGTTTGAAGTGTCTTGTTAGTATTGCTAATGATATGTCCTATTATGTATGTAAAGCTTTTTTTAATGTCAAAAATGCACTATAATAAAACAGAAGTATAGAGGCGTGAGCTACATAGGGAGGGGTGTATGTGATGAATTTATTAGACCTTGCAATGGTTATTTTTATTATGATGGAGACTGCAAATGTCTGCATTCTTTACTTCTGGCCAGATTCAAAACTGGGTAATGGCGTTGCTGTATTTGACCAATGGGAACATTCGAAAAAAGAGGAAGCTGAGCACCTTTTTGCAAGGTATATGACTTATTGGGTGGCAGGAACAAAGCTAATTTTTATTGTACTGTTACTCGTTATCCTATTTACAGGATCAGAATTAACTAAAATATGGGGAGTAGGTGCAATGATTTTATCTATTGCTACTTACTTTTGGAAGCTGCATCCGATTATTAGAAAGCTAGATGAGAAGGGGCATATCACCCCGAAAGGCTATTCTAGAACGCTGGGTAGGATGATTTGTGGGTTTTTAGCAATGTTTTTATTGGCGTTTGTATTGTATTTTATTTTATAGAAAATACACATCTAATCTTAATGAATAGGTGTGTATTTTTTTGTGTGTAAAGCAATTATTTAAAACAGGGTCTAACGGGGACAAGTGAAAAATAGAATAGAACATAGGATACAGATGAAATAGGAGGAACGTTTATGCAAGAAAGAGATGTCATCGTTATAGGTGCAGGGCTATCGGGACTCACCTGTGCAGCACTTTTAGCAAAAAAAGGATTGAAGGTAACAGTGATTGAGGCAGGGTTTAAGCCTGGTGGATCTTGTGGGATTTTCAAAAGAAAGGGGATGACTTTTGAACAAGGTGCAGCTATGCTCTATGGATTTAGTGCAGAGGGATTTAACCCACATTATTATGTTTTTAATGTATTACAAGAGCCTATAGATATGATCAAGCATGAGTCACTCTATGCGGTCAACTTTGGACAGGAGAGGGTGGTGTTTTATAAATCAATAGACCGATTTATGCAGGAACTTAGTCGTGTCTTTCCGAGTGAGGAGAAAGGAATTGAGGCTTTTTATAAAGACATGGGACACCTTTATCAAAAAGTGATTGCAGAGACACCTTTATTTGTATCACCAGATGTGGTGTCTAAAGAACAGGGGCTAAAACAGTTTCTAAACCATCCTTGGAGTTATATCAAGTTTTTATCTTATCTCAATAAAAGTGCCAAAGCCCTTCTACAAAAATACTTTAAAAATGAGGAAATTTTTCAGTTTTTTGATAAAATGACCTCTACATATTGTTATGCTACAGTAGAGGAAGCACCAGCAGTGCTTGGGGCAGTGATGTTTGTAGATAATCATGTAGGTGGAAGCTATTACCCAGCAGGATCTACATTACACCTTATAGGTAAATTGGAAAAGGTGATAGAACAACATCAGGGAGAGATGATTTATAATAAGCGTGCCAGTCGCATTTTAACCCAGGATGGGCGATGTGCGGGGGTTGAATTAATGGATGGTAGTTGCCTAAAAAGTGAGCAAGTTGTGTATGGTGGAAACATTTGGGCATTATATGAAAGCTTGCTTAAAGATGCATGCTCTGAAAAGACAAAGCTTTGGGCAAAACACTTAGAACCAACTTACCCTTCAGTGGTATTATTTGCAATTGTAGATCAAGAGGTGATCCCCCAGGACACTTTGCCAATTGAAATGTTCATTGCCGAGAAGGAACAAATTGCAGAGAGTGAGATCACAGCTTACATATTGAGTATTGATGACCATACATTGTGTCCAACTGACTATCATGTGGTAATGACGATAGGCCCTAGTTTTAGACAATGGCCAAATGGATTACAAGAAGGCTATAAAACGGATGAGTACCGTATTCAAAAAGAAAAGGAAGAAGAACGGTTATTGGCAGTTCTTGAAAAAAGGTTTCCCGGATTTCGAGAACATATCATCTATACAGAATTAGCCACACCAGCTACCTTAGAACGTTATGTACTTAAATATAAGGGGGCAGTGGCAGGACCTAAGCAAAAGTTGGGACAGCATATGCTTAAAAGACAACATATAGCAACTGAGATAGAAGGCGTGTTTTGTTGTGGAGAGGGAACGGTAATGGGAACGGGTACACCTGCAGTCACTGTATCGGGTATTGCTGCTGCAAACCTCGTTTTACGTAAACGTGGGCTCAAAGAATATGATAATCATGATTCAAAAGAAAGGTATGTGAGTTTAATCACCCCACCTTTTGATGCACACATGCAAAAGATCAGCACAAATAGAGAAGAGGACTTACTTGCCAAGTTAGCACTCAAATGTCAGTTTTGTGAGAAACCCTATTGTCAACTAGCTTGTCCGATACATGTGCCTATTCGTGATATACAAAGGCGTGTTGCAGTAGGAAATTTCTTTGGTGCACGTCAGGTGATGACGTGTAGTAAGCCGTGTTTGACATGTACACAACATCTATGTGAACAGGCCTGTATCATGAATCAAACAGGTGAGCCTGTAGCCATCCACACCATATTAACAGGACTTGATAAATAATGAGAACCATTTGGGTGATGGTATGTAAGCAAATGACGCAAGGGACGAGGGATCTGCAAACCATGATGATTATGGTGGCTATGCCCTTAGTATTCTTGGGTATATTACAGATGGCATTTGCACCTACAGTGACCAATGATGCGTTTAATGAAACCGTAATTCGTTACTGTTTGGAGGAAGGGATGGAGGAAGAACAGGTAGAATATTTGCTTGCACCACTACAAGGCGTGTATGATCAAGTATTACCTTTTAGGGTAGCGGATTATGATTCAATGAAGGATATTGTGTTACGCTTTGTAGATACAACACATATAGGCATCTATTATCAACAGGAGCTTCAGGATCAGGCACAGATTCTAGAAGTTATTCTCAAAAATAGTACAGAACATGTGGGTAAAAGCATAGCGGCAAAGAAGGTGGATTACATACAGATAGGAACAAGCGAACAAGATGCACTGATACGTTACTATGGGATTACGATGTTGACACTTACAATTATGTTTGCAAGTATATCTGGGGCCTATAGCATGATTAAAGAAAGAGATAGGAGCACCCTTTATAAATTAAGAGGTATGCCGTGTCACCTGGGGCATATCTTAGTAGGAAAAGGACTAGGGAGTAGCTCGATTGTACTTCTGCAGAGTGTATGCATGATGTATTTGATACAAATGTGCTTTGGTGTGGAGTGGGGTGTACATAAGTTTGAGGTGCTAGTACTTTTATGGAGTGAAGGCTTTTTTGCTACGGCACTTGGGATGTGGCTAGGGACTTGGTTTAAGGATTATAAAAGTGCATGGCTCATATTGTTGCTTGTGATTATGAGTATGGGTTTTCTTGCAGGTGCTTTTGTACCCCTAGGGGAGATCCAGATGCTTGGATTTGAAAAATGGGGACATCTGTTGCCACTCACAAGACTTAACCAAGTGTTATTTGAGGTGATTTATGCTGGAAAAAACCAGGCATTTTATCCGACATGCTATTTGAATCTAATTCTAGGGGGAGGATTACTTGCTGTTACCTGGTATAGAGTGGAGGGAAGCGTGTGAATGCATGGCTTATTGCAGGAGCGCTTTGGAAGCGTTCTTTGAAGCAAAAATATAGACTGTTTTTTTATATTCTCATTCCTGTGATAGGTGTTCTGTTACCTTTTGTGGTATTTTCACCTCAGGCAGTGCCTACTATTAAAGTAGGAATCGTTGATCACGATGATTCCTGGCTCTCACGAAAACTTGGGGGTGATCTTCATGAAATATATGGCTTTGAGGTAAGGCGTGTGCCTGAGGCGTATCTATCGGCAGTGCTGATTGCGCGCGGCATTGACAGTGTGATAGAAATTCCTGAGAATTACCAAAAAGATTTTTTTCTAAGTCAACAGCCAAAACTCTTAATGAGAGCAGTACAAAATGGTTTAGAACAGCAGGTCGTAAGCGCTGCCCTGGAAGGGTATATAGGGCAGCTTATTGAGTTTTGGCAACTTGCTGACCAAGATAGTTTGCTGTTTGAGCAGTACTATGCACAGTTCAAACAAGACCACCACAACATGCAGATTATTCAGATGCAAAAGATACATGGAATAGGGCAACAGACACTTGGACTTACCATTGTACTGATGAGTATGATGACAACGACTTTATTAGGCGGTGTGATTGAAGATCAAAAAAATAAAACTTATGCACGCATATTAAGTACAGCGACTGGATGTATGAGCTATGTAGGTGGGCAGATTCTTTGGATTCTTCGTATAGGTTGTCTTCAAATAGGGGCGGTTGTTGGAATAAGTCAGCTGAAATGGATGCAAATTGCTATAAACTGGAGGATGTTATTGGTGCTTCTTGGATGCATGCTGGTTATGTGTATTGCTATAGGTGTGGGGGTGATTGCGTGTTGTCGTACACAAGAGCATATTGCCATTATGAATATGTTTGTGATTTTGCCAAGTTCCATGTTGGCAGGCTGCTTGTTGCCCGGCACATTAATGGATGAGCAAATTCTTAAGATAGGCACAAGATTGCCACAGCATCAACTTCTTGATTTGGCCCAAAAAATGCAACAAGGTGAAGGTATGAGGGCACTAAGTGGTGATTTAGGGATGTTTTTCTTAACCTGCAGTATCATAATAGTAGTAGGGATCTGGGTGCTACGGCTAAGGGGGGTGGAAAAAATGGGGTAGATCTGATTAAACTTGAAGGGATCAATAAGTTTTATGGCAAACATCAGGCACTTGTTGATGTGAGGTTGACGGTAAAACAGGGAAGTATTTATGGACTACTTGGGCCAAATGGCTCGGGAAAATCAACACTTATTCATGTACTTACAGGACTTCTTCCTTTTGATCAAGGCAATTGTTATGTGTTTGAGCAAAATATGAAACACCGTAAAAAGCTCATTCAGAAAAAGATAGGTTTAGTCCCACAAGAATATGCATTCTATGAAGATTTGAAAGCCATAGAAAATGTCATGTTATTTGGGAGGTTATACGGGCTTTCTCATTACCAGGCACAAAAAGGTACAGAGCAGGCACTCAAAAAGGTGGATTTATGGGAGGTGCGTGACCAATTCCCAACACAGTTTTCAGGCGGCATGAAACGACGTCTTAACATTGCATGTGCATTGGTACATCAGCCACCTTTGATCATCATGGATGAACCAACAGCTAGTCTTGATCCAGTATCAAGAGATAAAGTGTTACAGTATATCAGGGGACTCAATGAGGAAGGGTGCACGGTGATCTACACGTCACATTATTTAGATGAAGTAGAAGCAATTTGTGACGATGTTGCAATCTTAAATAAGGGACGTGTGCTTAGACAAGGAACGTTAGATGATGTCAAGAAAATGATACCTTATACTCATGAGATTTGTTTGATAGGAAGGCTAGAAACATACATCATCAAACAGGTAATAGTGGATTTACCTATAAAAAGGGCAGGAGAGAAAATGTGTATACAGTGTAATGGCCCCCAACAAGTCTTAGAAAAATTACTTCCTATTCTTAGGAGTCAAGGCATTAGGTTAAAAGACATCACGGTACGACGCATTTCTTTAGAAGAACTATTCCTGAAAATAATGCAATGAATAGAATGGGTGGGATGAGGTGAGGCCCACTATAGGGCCTCATTAGTATCTACAGTATAAAGGTGTCTAATAATCGCAACAATCTCTTCAGGAGATTCAGGAAAATCTGCTTCAAGCCAAGCTTGAATAATGGCCATATAGCCAGCCACGCAGTAGCGAATAAAATAGTTGACAGGAGCTTGGGCAAGGCGCGTACTTGTATTTGAAGTTGACTTTTGAACATTTTGATTAAGCTCCGCCATGCTTGCGAGATCAAGGATTCGATCAAGCAGGTGATTGTCTTTTTGCTTGCAGAGGAGAATCTTACATAAGTCACTATTTTCTACAATGAGTTCAAGTACTTTTATTAAGAGTACATTGTTGTATGCACTTGCAGGTGTTTCTAAGATATATTGGGTAATTTGTGCAAACAGTTCATCTTCAATAGATTGTAGCAGATCAAAGGCATCTTTATAGTGGGCATAAAAGGTGCCTCTATTAATGTCTGCTTGCTTACAGATATCTGTAACGGTGACTTGATGGATTTCATGTGTTTGCAGGAGTGAGATTAAGCTCTCACGGATGATTTTTTTTGTGTAGAGAGTTCTACGATTCCCTTTTACGCCTGCCATATGGTACCTCCTTCGGTGAGTGAATAATGTCAATTAAAGTGTTATAAAACGAACAAATAGATGTAAAATGTATAATTTATAACAACTTGGAAATAAGTGATTATTGCCTAGATCAGCAAAGACACCTATACTTAGTTATTATACTATTAACTATACGCCATGTCTATTTAATGACATGAGGTGTGGCAAATAACTGACATCAATGTGAGATAAAGGAGTGATCATATGGCATATATCAAAGTACAGAATATACATAAGAGATATCAGATAGGAGAGAACACAGTTGTGGCAAACAATGGTGTGGACTTTACCATCGAAAAAGGTGAATTTGTGGTTATTTTAGGACCAAGTGGTGCAGGAAAATCAACAGTACTCAATATACTTGGAGGGATGGACCAGTGTGATGAAGGCAAAATAATGATTGATGGAATAGACATTTCTCAGTTTAATGATAAGGAGTTGACCCAATATAGACGTCATGACGTGGGATTCGTTTTTCAGTTCTATAACTTAGTGCAAAACCTTACTGCAAAGGAGAATGTTGAACTCGCAACCCAAATCTCAAATAATGCCCTAGATGTTGATCACACACTAGAACTGGTAGGACTTGAGCACCGTAAAGACAATTTTCCAGCACAATTATCAGGTGGGGAACAGCAACGTGTATCCATTGCAAGGGCTATTGCCAAAAATCCTAAACTCCTTCTTTGTGATGAACCGACAGGTGCGCTTGATTACAATACAGGGAAACAGGTGCTTAAGAC
>JBOFIR010000265.1:0-2866 GCA_051650265.1 Cellulosilyticaceae bacterium | reverse complement strand
TAAGACACCGCCCTTTCACGGCGGTAACAGGAGTTCGATTCTCCTATGGGTCAGTTTTCGGGGTGTGGCTCAGTTTGGCTAGAGCGCCTGATTTGGGTTCAGGAGGCCGCAGGTTCAAGTCCTGTCACTCCGGTTTGTAAGGGTCACTAGCTCAGTTGGTAGAGCACTTGACTTTTAATCAAGTGGTCCCGGGTTCGAGCCCCGGGTGGCTCATATTATTTATAAAATAAGTGGACATCTGTCCACTTATTTTTGTATCAATTAATAATTAAAGCGCGAGTCTCATCTCGCGCTTTAATTATACAGAAAAATACCCTTCATGATCGTAATAGATGATGAAGGGTATTTTTTATAGTCCAAGTAGCTTACTACGTAAATTTTTACGAGGCAGTTTATTCTGTTTAATACGACGAGCTTGGGCATAATAATATTTTGCAAGTTTGAATTGCTTTTTGAGTTCATAAAGTTCACCGAGCCTGAGATAGCTATAGGCATCATTAGGGAAGAGATGGATGATTCGTCTAAATGCAAGGCGGGCACTAGCACGCTTACCCCATTTAAAGAGACAATCTGCATGATGAACTTGATATGTAAGAGACAGTGGCATCATCATAAGTGCTTGACTATAGCAATAATCAGCATCTTGATATTTTTGAAGTTGTTCAAAAGCTTGTCCAAGTGAGAAGTACAGAGTTTCTTTAAGGGATGCAGGAGCAAGTTGGAGAGCAGATTTATAAGTATTAGCTGCTTCTTGATGTTGCCCCAAAGCTTCATGAGCAAGTGCTTTGAGTTGCAAGAGTTCAGCATCAGCTTTAGATTCTTTATGAGCAAGTGATACATATTGAATGCAAAGGTCATATTCTTGAGTACTATAGCTAGTACGTGCACATTCTACAAAGGGAGTGGCTTCATCGGCCATAATATTTTTATAGAGAATGGCAAGAAGAATAGGTACATGATTCTCAAGTAATATATGATGCAGTTCTTCTGTAAGACACTGAGTACATTCACGGTAATAGTAGATAATTTGAGCAAACTGAGAGAGCGGACAGTGGTTGTAGAGATAAGAAAAATGTAGAATAATATAATCCGTACATTGGCTATAGAGCCTGAACTCATATAAAAATTCTATTTTTTTTAATATAAAATCTTGCTTATTAGTTGCTAAGCTAATAGAAAGATCGATATAGTTTAATGTCTGAAGAGGGTGTTGCTGTGAGCTTTCTTTAAGAGCGACATCAAGATAATACAGTGGTGAAATTTCTTGTGTCGATAATTCTTTTGACATGTGAAAGCCTCCTTAATAAAGTGTAATAATTTTATTTTAATGTAAAATACTGAGAGAAACAATAAGTATTTTAAATTTACTTTGATAGGAGGAGGCTTGGCGTTTCTAAAAAATGATGTATAATGAGTGTATATTACAAAAGAGGAGAATGCGTATGAATTGGGAAATCATGGTTTTACAACAACTAGAAGCGATACGACAACCTTTTTTGACGGCGATCATCGAGGCCCTTACCTTTTTTGCAGAAAGTGGATTTGTGGCACTTGTAATTGCCATTCTCTACTGGTGTGTAGATAAGAAAAAGGGTGTCAAGCTAGGATGGACTGTACTGCTAAGCGGTGTAGTAAATGGTGCAATTAAAAATATTTTTAAAATGCCAAGGCCTTTCCAAGTGGGTGTCGTTAGTCCTATTCGTGTTGAAACAGCTACGGGATATTCTTTTCCGAGTGGACATACCCAGACGGCAACAAGTTTCTGGGGAGCGCTTATGATGATGGTCAAAACACGCAATATGGTCATCTTAGGATCTATAATGATTGTACTTACAGCATTTTCAAGAGTTTATCTAGGGGTACATTGGCCTATAGATGTGATTGGTGGAATAATTACCGGGATTGGATGTGTGATTATTGCAGACCGATTGATGGATGAGCAAAAAGGGATAACGCCTCAGCATGTATTAGGGATTAGCATTTTAACACTTTTTTTAATGCTTCTTCGTATTGATCCAGATCTTGCAAAAACAGTAGGTGCATTATGGGGTCTGGTGGTAGGTGCTTATCTTGAGCAAAAATATGTACATTTTGAACCGATACAACCTCGTAAGATTCAATATAAGAAGATTGGAATTGGTGTAGGTGGAATGGGGGTATTATACCTTCTACTCAAAGGACTTGTACCTAGTAGTATACAAATGGATATGATTCGCTATGCAGCACTGATGTTATGGATGAGTGTGGGTGCACCGTATTTCTTTGTAAAGATCTCACGTAAGATGCGATAAGGTGATGTATAAGTTCGGAGGTCCTACATACACTAACAAAAAAAGTGGAGGTAGACCAATGAATATGAGTATTAAGTGCCAAGTGGTGGAATGCAAACATAATGATGGCAATGAAGCCTATTGCACACTTGGCAAAATCGAAATCGTAAGACATACAAGTCTCACAAGTTCTATTGAAGGAACAGTAGATGGATGCGGGACAGATTGTGCTTATTTTGAGCCACGATCTTAGCCTCTTAAAGATAGGTGAGGTAATTATGCCTTACCTATCTTTTTTTGGAGAAAATATCAGAATAGTGCGTAAAAATATTTTTTGTGAAAAGGTGTTGACTTATTGGTCGAGTTAATGCATAATAATACAAGTCAGCAGCGGGAAAAACGCTACAGACATTGAAAACAATGAACATTGAAAATAAAATAGTAACCATAAAACCAGTTGATTCTTGAGAAGAACATATTCTTCACAAGTCAGTACTTACTATAAGAGTACAAAACATGTCAGATGACAAACTTTTAATTTGAGAGTTTGATCCTGGCTCAGGATGAACGCTGGCGGCGTGCTTAACACATGCAAG
>JBOFIR010000264.1:0-5596 GCA_051650265.1 Cellulosilyticaceae bacterium | reverse complement strand
GCAATGAAACCAAGAAAGCAGAGCGCTACTTTAAAGAACGTGGTATCAAGTTTCAATTGATCAACCTTAAAGAAAAAGGACTCAGCCAAGGCGAGCTTAATAGTGTGAAACAGGTTGTAGGCGGTATTGTCGCTATGATTGATGAAAACTGCAAAGACCAAGAAGCAGTATCACGTATCCAGCATGCTTCTCATATAAATAAGGAAAAGAGAGTGTTGGAATATCCTCAGCTTCTTAAGACGCCTATTGTGAGAAACGGGAAACAAGCGACTAGGGGTTACAAGCCAGAGGTTTGGAAAGAATGGACATAAGGCAAATCGCAAAAAGGCAAGGATTTCATTATATATGAAGTCCTTGCCTTTTGTATTAGACGATATAATCTATAGATAACTCACGGCAAATAATTTTTGCGGTCTCGTAGGCTATTTCACCAGTAAAGCGAATGCATTGTTCCATATGTACATCACTACCAAGAGTCATACCTTTTGTGAGAATTCTACAGCAGAGCGTTTGGTTTTTAGTGCGAAATATTTCGTGGAGTTCACCAGATAATGCCATAGCTTTCGTAACTTTTGGATCTTTTGCTTCTTGTCGGCCAAATAGAAGGCCTATTGCCATTACACCACCTGATACAGCACCGCACGTACATCCAGAACCACCTATACCAACAGGAAAACCAGAAGCCATAGCAATAGCTTCATCAGAGACAGATGGTTTAAATACATCTTTAATGGTTTTTATAATCGCCTCAGAACAGTAAAAATCACCCTCACGGTAGTAGTTCTCGGCAGTTTCCCTAATAACATTCAAATTGATAGTATGCATAAAGTATCCTCCTCCTATAATCCATTCTTTTTTTATAATAGACTAAATCAACGCATAAAGCAATGAAAGTGGTAACGCGGAGGAGAGGACATGTGGGGCTCATTTTATAAAAAATTTTAAATTTATTGGAGGGAATTTGCAAACTCAAGGCATTTAGTAGATAGAGAAGTGTTTAAATCATACTTCCATAAATACGAAGAGGGCAAGTGGGAAACTTGCTTGGGGAGGAATTGTCTATGAGTGGCACACGTATCATCAAATATCAACCAGCATTAAATGAAATCACAGGGGGAATCACAGCAACTTTGTTATTAGGTCAGTTGGAATATTGGTTTAGTCGCACAGGTGGTGAGCCATTCTATAAATTCTTAGCCCCATGTGAGGATGAATGTTACCGTGAGGGGGATAGCTGGTGTGAAGAGATGGGTTTTAGCAAACCAGAGTTCCGTACAGCTTTTGCAGCCATTGGTAAGGTGTATAAGTCCAAGAAGGCCTACATGGAGAGTGAGGATGCTTTTGGTGGCAAGCTGTATCTATCCTACTATGACCGTATCCGACGTCGTACATACTATAAGCGTAATCATGAACTCTTGGCGCACTATGGGATCCTATTACCAAAGTCAGAAGAAGTAACGCCCGTAAAAACACAATCCGTATCTCCAATAACAAAAGACTACACAAAAGATTTACAACAACAAAGTACGACAGAAGATGCGCACAAGGTGGTAGGTGATGTGCATCACCAGGTCATCACGCTCTATCATGACACTTGTAATGAATTGCCTAAAGTACGTGGACTAACCAAGAAGCGTCGTCAGAGGATTGATCAGCTTCTTGCTATGCTAGGGGGAAGTCTATCTCGCGTTCAGCAGCTCTTTGATAAAGTGAAGACAAGTGACTTCCTCAGTGGACGTGTCAGTGAACGTGGGTGGAAGGCAGTCTTTGACTGGATCATCACAGGTGCTAATAGTCAGGCGATCTTAGACGGTAAATACGATACATGGCAAAAGCAAAGCTACAGTTTTCCTAGGGTAGAGTTAGTCAATCACTCGGTACAGCAGCAACATGAGAAAGAAGATGGGAAAATAGAGAGAAGCTATCCAGACATGCCAAGTGTGAGAGGGAAGAATAGTTTCACCACAACGTATACACACAACTGGAATCATGAGGATCTGGAGGCATTGGCCTATAGTTATTTTGAGAAGCTATAAGTATTGTATGAAATATGGTAAACTAGACTGAGAATAAGACGTAGACACAATAAACTTCAGGAGGCATATATGGACCAGGTCATAGCACGTATCAAAAAATTCAGAGATGATAGAGATTACAAGCAGTATTTCACAAAATATGTTGTTATTAACACATGAAAACTATATAATTTTATTTAATTAAAAATTTAAAATTATATGTTAAATAAGAGAAAAATAGGGGGAAATAATGTTGTTATCTGATCAAACTCAGGGAGTTAATGTAGCTATACAGAATAGAAAGGAAATCGTGCAAATTCAATATGATTTTGCTACAAATGCGCAACGTGTTCTAGAAGATCAGGTTAAAAGAGGGGAATATTACACTTTTCAAGTAATTCTTAGGTCTACACAATCTGACATCTTAGATATAACTATAGATACAGAGGATCTTACTTCAGGGGAAAGCGTCATAGAAAACAAAAATATCGTTTGTTTTAATCAAAAGAAAGTAGATATTCAGGGGACAGAGTTTTGGGAAAAACTTCACTTAATAAAAGGGGAAATCAAAGTATTATGGTTTGGTGTAAGTATTCCTGAGCATCAAGCTGTAGGCGATTATGTGGGGAATGTTACAATAAAAAAAGGAGAAGTAGTACTGGGGCAGGTTGCGTTACACTTAGATGTGGTAGAAGCCGTATCAAGTGATCATGGGCTGGAGTGCTTGGATACAAAAGCAAGGTTATTCTGGATGAATTCCTCAAAAGGCTTGGATCATACCATTACCAAAGGCTATATGCCTATAGAATTGGAGGATGAAAAGATCAAGCTACTAGGAAGAGCGATTCAATTAGATCAAATGGGATTGCCACACCAAATAGCAAGTTATTATAATGACCAGTTAGAAGTAGTGGATTATGCAAGTAATCTATTAAGCAGCCCCATAGCATTCAATATAGAGATGGCAACAGGTGAAAAGTTTGCATGCAATGAACATTTCAAAATAGAAGCACAAAGTGAAGACCGCATCATATGGTCAAATAGGTTGGAGGATGAGCAACTCAGAGTGGATTTGAGAGGCCAAGTGCAGTATGATGGCTGGATGCAATACAGCATCAATGTTGTAGCAAAACAACAAGTGGCGCTCCGTAATACGGAACTTAGGATGGTTTATCCAAGAGAAATGGCTAAGTACATATTGGGGCTAGGTCTTGAGGGTGGAACGATACCGGAGCATTATGAATGGAAGTGGGATGAGAAGAAACATCAAGATGCCGTTTGGATAGGCAATGTCAATGGGGGGATGAAATGTCATTTGAAAGATAATACTTATGTAGCCCCATTAGTGAATGTATACTTTAATCAAAGAAGTTTAAACCCACCAAAAGCCTGGGATAATGAAGGAAAAGGCGGAATTTTGATTCGACAAGAAAATGATGAGGTCTGTTTAAGTATTTATACAGGGGAGTATATGCTTGAAGGCGGAGAAGAAAGAAACTTTGGATTTGAATATCTCATTACACCATTTAAGCCTATAGACTATGATAAACATTGGCAAACAAGATATTATCACCCTAATGAACATACCAAAATAGGAGATGAGTGGATCAAGACAGCACAGCAGGAAGGGTGTAATTATACCATTGTGCATCATGGACAACAGGCACATCCTTTTATCAACTATCCGTTTATTGAAGTGGATGTATTAAAAGGGTTAACTGATCAAGCTCATGAAAAAAACATTGGATTGAAAGTTTATTATACAGTAAGAGAGATGACCAACCATGCAGAGGAGTTTTGGCCTTGGTATCATCTTGGGTTATTCCCTAAAGCAAGTGAAACAGAGCCTGTCTTCTGGGAAGGGATGAAGGAGCTCTGGGCACAGAAGGTATTTGGTAGAAAAGTGATTCCGGCATGGGAACATGAGTTTAAAGAAGGGAAATACAAAGGGGACATATGCTCAGCATTGATTGTGGAACCAAACTCTCAGGTAGATAACTATTACATTGAAGGGCTAGACTGGTTGGTGAAAGAAGTAGGAATAGATGGCATTTACATAGATGATACATCAATAGGAAGAGAAACATTAAGAAGAGCAAGAAAAATATTGGATCAAAAAGAAAATAGCCTGATTGATATGCACTCATGGAATCACCTGAATGAACATGCGGGTTATGCTAATAGTGGGCTTATTTATATGGATCTATTCCCTTATATAGATAGTTTGTGGTATGGAGAAGGGTTTGATTATGATAAGCCACCAGAATATTGGTTAGTTGAGTTGACAGGTATTCCTTATGGGCTTATGGGGCAAATGTTAGAAGGTGGAGGCAATCCCTATCGAGGGATGCTTTATGGTATGACAAGCAGAACAGGATGGGGAGATAAAAGTGCATGGCCATTGTACAACTTATGGGATGAGTTTGATATACAGCAATCAAAGATGTACGGCTATTGGAGTAAGGAATGTCCTGTAAAAACAAATGATCAGCAAATTTTAGCAACAGCATACGTGAAGGATCATCAAGCCATGATTGTTTTGGCAAGTTGGGCGGAGCAGAAGCAGGAAGTAAAGGTAGAGATTGATTGGAAGCGAATAGGACTTGAAAAAGAAAAGGCTACAATAAGTCTCCCTTATATTAGAGGTATTCAAGAAGAAAAACAACTGGACAATCTAGATCAGGTTAAAGTATCACCTAAAAAAGGAATATTCATGATTATTTCGTAGGAGAGCCCCCACAAATCCTTGCTATTATTAGAGACAGTTACTGAAGAAAAGAGGATAGCAGAAGAAGTACTCGCGATTGATGTAGCAGTTGGTACACAAGTGGATATAGAGAAATTAGATAGGATGAACAACGTAGTAAATCTCATAGTTACATAGTCATTTGATGGCGTATTTTAGAGGGGCGAGCT
Source organism: Cellulosilyticaceae bacterium (assembly GCA_051650265.1). Lineage (GTDB taxonomy): Bacteria > Bacillota > Clostridia > Lachnospirales > Cellulosilyticaceae > JBOFEH01. Next base: position 665 of record JBOFIR010000264.1, on the reverse strand, counting down.
CTTTGCATTATCAAGTGAGTCCGATTAAAGTCGTAGTAGAGAGTTAAGGACTATCTGCTATGGCTTTTGTTTTGTATGAGGCAAAATTAGCAAAATGGAACAGCAGGAACACTCAAAATAATGTATGATAGAGCTACCACGTGGGATGAAGGGGGAATCTAAATGAAGTATTCTGATACGATGTTTAGCTGTATAAAGTATATAGAAAACCATATTAAAGAGGCATTAACCGCAGGTAGGATTGCAGAGGAAGTAGGCTATTCGGTATACCATTTATCACATGTTTTCAGAGAAGAGATGGGAATGGCTATGATGGAGTATGTAAAAGAACGTAAGCTGATCTGTGCTTCTTTGGAGTTAGTTGCTGGAAAGAAAATAATTGATATAGCGATGGAATATGGTTATCACACGCATAGTGGCTTTAGTAAAGCTTTTAAGAAGAAATTTGGATTTCCACCCACCTTCATTAATGCCATGCGCATGTCTTGTAATGTATTAGATCAAACAGGAGGTAGTAATGGTATGAGTTTTGAAGAAGAAAAAAAGAAAACAGTATTTATCAAGCAATATCATGACTTTACCGAGCCAGAAGTATTATATACAAATTTATTGCGGACTATGGAAGCTAATGGAATACCCTATCATTTAAAGAATATAGAACGCGC
>JBOFIR010000263.1:0-5331 GCA_051650265.1 Cellulosilyticaceae bacterium | reverse complement strand
TGGTGATGAAATAGAAGCTATTGCAGCATTTTTAGCCAATTATCTACATGTAAGAGTAGAGCTATTACCTTATCATAAGATGGGCAGTTTTAAATATCATGCACTGGAAGAAAAAGAAGTTTTTACAGGTAAGACACCTGATCCATTAGTAGTACAACAAATCAAAGAGAAATATCATTTTTATTAAGGAGAGTCATTATGAAAACAGATAAAGTAGAACTTTCATCATTATACCAAATGCTAATCAAAGCACTCCATCAGGATAAACTTGAAATCAATGATAAGAAGATTGAAAGACTGGGGCCTATCAATATAGATGATCATGGCTTTATTGACTTCCCAGAATTTCGTTTTGAGCCAGATGTCTGTGAAGATGGATTGGTACATGGCTGTACCAATATTGGAAAAAACTTTCGCAGATTTTTAAATGAGATTCCAAAGTATATTAACCGAAATAGTGCACTTGCTACGTGCTGGGTAGGGACGCTTGATCGCTTTGTACCCCTAGGGATAGTAGAGCAGGATAGACCAATAGAACTTAAAGCAGTTATAGATAAATATCGCATTACACAATCAGGATTTGGAGCGATGAATCATTTATGTCCAGATATGGAGATTGGACTACAATTAGGATGGTCGGGGCTATTAGAGAAGATACGTTATTATAAAAAGAAGAATAGTCCAGCCGATCCGGATTTTTATGAGGGCGAAGAACAATTGGTACTGGGTATCATAGAATGGGTCAAAGCACATCATGAACTTGCGCTGCAGCTCGCAGAACAGGAAACGGATGATTTTCGTAAGGCAAACTATCTAGAGATTGCTAGAATTAATGAAGTATTGTGTGATAGAAAGCCAGAGACTTTTAGAGAAGCTGTTCAATTTTTAGCACATTTTCAGTCCGTTGATCGTACTTTTTGTGGTGGTGGCGCCCTGGGTGCACTCGATACGCTACTCGAAGATTATTTTGAAAGAGATATTGAAAAAGGTATTTTGACGGAAGAGGAAGCTGTATGGATTATTGCGAGTTTATTCTTTAATGATACCCATTATACACAAATAGGGGGTCTTACACCTGCAGGGGACCATGAAGTGACGAGCCGGTTATCTTTTGTTATTTTAGATGCAATGCATTTGCTGCATATTCCAACTAATCTAGGGATACGTGTCCATGCACCTATACCAGGGCAATCAGAAGCAGTAGAAATCTTATTGAAACGTGCAGTAGAGTATACCATAGAAGATGGATATGGTGTTTGCTATTCGTTGGAGAAAGGCATTACAGAAGGGTTTGCTAAAAATGGATTTCCATTAGAGCTTGGGCGTATGCGTGTGAAATGTGGTTGCAATTGGGTAGCCATTCCAGGAAGAGAATATCCGCTTCAAGATGTAACGAGAGTTAATTTTGCAGTACCTTTACAGTATGCACTGGAAGATTCAAAGACTAATGAAATACATACTATGGAATATGTATGGGAACGTTTTTGTACACATTTGGATGTGATGGTGGATTGTATTAAAAGGGGATATGACAGGCATTATGAAGTAATCCAATACAATATGCCTGAGATCGTACTCAATCTGTTTATGCATGGTCCGATTGAAAGAGGGTTGAATTGTTCAAATAGTGGCGTGGATATTTTAGATCTCAATATAGATGGCATTGCCTTAGCGACGGTTGCTGATTCACTTGCGGCTATTGAACAAAGGGTGGTAGCGGAAGGCAAAATAAGCTGGGAAAGGTTATTTGAACTCCTTGAGACAAACTATGCAGGGGCAGAAAGAGAAAGGCTGATGCTTAAGAATATCAGACGATTTGGCTCTCCTAATGCTAAGGCAGAAGATTGGGCGATACGTATTCGAGACTACTTTGTAAAGAGTTGTAAAATGACGCCTACCCCAAAACATCACTTAATGATTATACCAGGGATGTTTTCTCATGGAGATGTCTATGCTTATGGGAAAGACTTAGGAGCTACTCCCAATGGCAGATTGGCTGGTGAGCCTATTTCGCATTCTTCTGAACCTGATCCAGGATTTGCTAGAGGGATAGATACCTTTTCGCCAGCACTAAAGGCAAATGCAGTGGCAGCTACACAAGCTGGATATGGTAATTCAGCACCACTTCATTTGGATATAGATACAGGCATTATAGCAAGTGAAGGAGGAGCAGATGCACTTGTAGCACTGATTCATGCCCATGAACAAGCGGGTGGTACGCTCATCAATATGAATTGTATTTCAAAAGAAAAGTTATTAAAAGCTCATGAAAATCCTGAAGCTTATCCAGACTTAGTAGTACGTGTAACAGGATACTCGGCTTTCTTTGCTTCTTTATCTAGGGAGTATAGGCAACAAATTATAGATAGATTTTTGTCAGAATAAAATGAGAATAGGGAGATGAATACTATGCAAATTTTAGCAACAAAATTTACCCAGCTTAAAACCTCTATTGGAGGTAATAGGGAAAAATTCAATTTTGAGGATACCTTTGGAATGCCTAAAGAAGAGCAAGCTCATGTGACACGTCCAAGCAAGTCTAATATCAGGATACTCAGTGAACTTGAATTTGTGATGAACCTTTCGACAAGTGAAGATGACAAATATAGTCAGGAGATAGAGGCTGCATTAGACTATTTGATCGAAAAAATAGAGGATCAAGGGGTGATAACGAATCAGGACTGTGAACAAGCAGAACTGATCTTGGCACCTCTAGCAGAAGCGGCAAAATCCTATCAATTAATTTTAGCGGCACATGCCCATATTGATATGAATTGGATGTGGAGTTTTAATGAAACCGTAGCTGTTACACTTGCTACATTTCGTTCGATACTCAATGTGATGAATCAATATCCTGATTTTTGTTTCTCACAATCACAGGCAGCAGTGTATAAAATTGTTGAAGAGTATGATCCGGCACTGATGGAAGAAATTAAAAAGCGTATTGAAGAAGGACGCTGGGAAGTAACGGCTACTGCATGGGTTGAGACAGATAAAAATATGCCATCAGAAGAATCTCTTCTTCGTCATATACAGTATACAAGGGAATATCTTTCAACTGTTTGGGGGGTGAAAGATTTTGATCTGGATTTCTCACCAGATACATTTGGTCACAATGCCAATGTACCTGAAATCAACCAATTTGGCGAGGTAAATTATTATTATCATTGTCGTGGGAATGCACGTCAGGAGGTATTATATCGTTACCAAGCGCCATCAGGCAAAGAGGTGCTTACATATAGAGAACCAAATTGGTATAATGGTGCAATTACACCACAAATTGGTGCAGGGCTCATTGAGATTTCACGTCGCTCAGCAGGATTAAAAACAGGGCTTGTAGTCTATGGTGTAGGAGACCATGGCGGTGGGCCAACAAGGCGAGATGTGGAACGTGCGTTAGAAATGATGGAATGGAAGATATATCCTACTATTAAGTTTGGAACAATCCGTGAATACTTTAAAGCCGCTGAGACCGTTAGAGATAGGCTGCCTGTAGTTAATCAGGAGCTGAATTATTTTGCACCAGGTTGTTATACAACACAAAGTCGGATTAAGAGAGGCAATAGACGATTAGAATCGGCCTTATTAGATGCGGAAGCTTTGGCAACATTAGCGGGCAAAAAAGCTGGCTTTAAGTTTGAAAGAAGTAGAATGGTAAAAGGGTGGCAAGATGTATTATTTACCCATTTCCATGATATTTTAACAGGATCTTGTGTGCAAGATTCTAGAGAGCATGCGATGGGGTTATTCCAAACTTCGATGGCAACAGCGAATACACAGTTGCAAAATGCAATGCGCGTAATAAGTGAGCAGATTGATACTTCAAGTATTGTGGTAGATATAGATGCATATAATAGCCAGTCTGAAGGCGCAGGAGCAGGCTATGGCATAGAAAACTTTATAGGGGTACCAAGTACAGAAAGAGGAAGTGGAAGGACGAGAATTTTCCATATATTTAATACACAGAGTCAAAAAAGAAAAGAAGTCGTAGAGTTAACTGTATGGGATTGGACAGGAGACCTACGTTATCTCGAAATGAAAGATTATGTGGGGAATCCACTAGCATTCCAACTGTTAGACCATGAGTATCAAAACTACTGGGATCATAAATACATTCGCGTATTAGTTGAGGTAGAAGTACCATCTTTAGGTTATACGACAGTTGTACTGTCTCAAAAAAATCCAGAAAATTATAAGGTATACTTACAAGATCGAGAACAAGTATCAGCATTTTTTGATGATTATGAGCTTGCTAATGAAGCAATGACCGTGAAGATTGATGCTTCTTCAGGAAGAATTTATTCACTTTGTAGTAAGTCTACAGGAGAAGAAATGATTGCTAAGGGACAGTCAGCAGGATTTAACTTCATTGAAACAGAAGCGATTAGTTCAAGTGCTTGGAATATTGGAAGACATCTAAGTACACAACCTGTAGAGCAGTGCCAAAAAATTGAACAGATAACAAACGGAATACTTAGACAAAGTATTCAAGTTACTTATAAGGTAGCTTCATCAACAATCAAAGTCGTTTATACACTCGATAAACATCAACAGGCTATCCAAATGGAGGCAACGATTGATTGGCATGAGATAGGCAAAGAGACCATACCTGTATTAGATTATAAGGTACCGCTAGCTTATGAGACACAAACTTATCAATACGATATTCCAGCAGGCATGATTCAAAGAAGTGCATTAAACAATGATGTACCCGCATTGCAGTATGGTATGGCTGTGAATGAGAAGGGACTTAGTACTGTATTAATGAGTGATAGTAAATATGGATATAGAGGCAAAGCAGATACCCTTGCACTGACGCTGATTAATAGCTCAACAAGCCCAGACCCTTACCCAGAAAGAGGTATTCACAAAATTAAAATTTGGTTAGGCATGAGCAATGGCAATGCAAAAATGACAAAAGATATGTCAACCTTATGTAATCATAAGATGTTTTATCAACCTTCCAATGCACATCATGGTACCTTGCCGATGGAAGATGGTCTGTTAGAAGCAAGCTCAGAGAGCGTAGTTATTTCAGCCATATTACCAGGCGCAGATGGCAATATGTTGATCAGGGGCTATGAAACAGCTGGGCATAAGGAGACGATTCATTTGCATTTTAAAGATCTTATCACAACGGCTGTGGCAACTAATTTGTTTGAAAGGGAAGTACCTCTTGGCGTACAAGTGGATGGGAAAACTATTCGTGTAGCTGTGGAACCCTATTCATTATTCGAAATAAAAGTAAACGCATAAAGTTAAAAATTTTATCTCTATTTTACTTATGTTTAATCTCTATTTTACATTCGTGATATAAAATGACTCCTATAC
>JBOFIR010000262.1:0-15162 GCA_051650265.1 Cellulosilyticaceae bacterium | reverse complement strand
TAAGGACAAGTAATATATTACCTTTTTTTAAAAAATGTAGGGGGGTGCTTGTTGGGGGTTGTGGTAAAGTACGATATGATTTTAGATATGCTTTGTGGATTTGACACGTTAGCGGGGGATGCGTTTTGTGTGGCGTATCATAAGGCGTTGTATGAGCGCTTTGGCAAAGGACTTGGCGCTAGAGGTTGTGAGGCGCTAGATATCTTAAGAAGTGAGTTAGGTGAGGTCAAGGTTGGGCAGTCGCTGGTGTGTATGCTGGGGGAGAGTCAAGACTTTCAGATGAAGACAATGCGTGAATGCTTTGAAAGAGAAAGGATGACTAAGGGGGAGAAACGTCTAGCAGACGCAGTGATGACACTGAGCGAGGTGTTGATTGAGAAAGGATTTCATACTTACTGGTTAGAAGAGGTGTTACCAGGACTTGAAGCACGCACAAGGTTACTTGAAGGTCATTTGAGTAGTACGCGTGGTATATGGCAGTACTTAGATGCAGTAGAGCCACAGGAGGAACAAGATACGGTCTTGTGGTTGTGTGGGTGTAGTATGCCACATCGCTTCCAATTTGCACCGCACCAGTATATTGGGGATACAGGGATCATAGATGCTTATCTGATGGGGAACGAAGAGGCGATCTTCCCTTCTCAGTATGAGTCTTTTGAGGATTTTTTGGAACAGATTCCATGGGAATCTGCTTGTGAAGCATTACTGTATGAAGCCTAGTTAAATCAATAAAGAGGGCAACCTTTGCATTTTCTGCAAAGGTTGCCCTCTTTATTATTAGGATTAAGAGTGTCTTAAATGGACTTCGCTTAAGACAACGCCTTCATTACGGTCTTGAACCTGCTTGATCGACCATTCGTACTGTGCAAGAAGCACTGGTGTACCGTCTGGTGATTCGGCGAGCATTGTATCTGGCGCAAGCTTAAATGTAGAGTAATCAAAGTCTGGCATATCGATCCAACGGATGAAGCGGTATGGTAAGCCTTGTTTACGAAGTTCTACACCGTACTCGTTGTTGAGGCGGTATTCGAGTACTTCGAACTGAAGGACACCAACAACACCGACAATGAGTTCTTCTGTTCCTGTCATATGTGGTTTGAATACCTGAACAGAGCCTTCTTCAGCAAGCTGAGTCACACCTTTTAAGAATTGTTTACGCTTGAGGGCGTTAATTGTTGAAAGGCGCATAAAGTGTTCAGGGGCAAACTGAGGAATACCTACATACTCAAGTTTGTTGTTACCTGTACAAAGTGTATCGCCAATATTGAAGACACCAGGGTCATGAATACCGATGATATCCCCAGGGTAAGCGACATCAACCATGGCACGGTCTTGTGCTAGGAATTGTTGAGGCTGAGCAAGCTTAACTTTTTTGCCTTTTTGAACTAATGTCACATCCATACCTTTTTCGAATTTACCTGAGCAAATACGAAGGAATGCGATACGATCACGATGTGCAGGGTTCATATTGGCTTGGATTTTGAAGATGAAACCTGAGAAGTAATCTTCTGTAGGTGCGATAGACCCTTGGTTACTTTCACGAGGTTGAGGAGGTCTACTAATTTCTAAGAATGACTCTAAGAAAGGTTCAACACCGAAGTTTGTAAGTGCACTACCAAAGTAAACTGGTGTGAGTTCCCCATCAAGAATTTGTTCTAAGTCAAAGGCATCTCCAGCCATATCGAGAAGTTCGATATCTTCAAGAAGTTTTTCATGAAGGGCTGAGCCAAGAAGTTCTGCAAACTTAGGATCAGAGATATCACCTGTAACCGCTTCTGCAATAGATTGTCCGTGATTACCATCTCCGAAGAGTTCAATTTGCTTTTTCTGACGATTGTAAACACCTTTGAACTCTTTGCCAGAGCCAATAGGCCAGTCCATAGGGTATGAACGGATCCCTAATACGTTTTCTAACTCTTCAACAAGTTCGAATGGGTCACGACCTTGTGCATCCATCTTATTGATAAATGTAAAGATTGGAATACCACGCATTTTACAAACTTTGAAAAGTTTCTTTGTTTGTGCCTCAACCCCTTTTGCAGAGTCGATAACCATCACGGCACTATCTGCAGCAACAAGTGTTCTGTAAGTATCCTCACTGAAGTCTTGATGTCCTGGTGTATCTAGGATATTGATGCAAAAACCGTCGTAGTTGAACTGAAGCACACTCGATGTAACAGAGATCCCTCTTTGTTTCTCGATTTCCATCCAGTCAGATACAGCATGCTTTTGTGATCTTCTGGATTTAACAGTACCAGCCGAACGGATGGCACCTCCGTAAAGGAGGAATTTTTCTGTGAGTGTTGTCTTACCTGCATCGGGATGCGAGATAATGGCAAACGTTCTTCTTTTTTCTATTTGATCTTTAAAATTCATCGTTTCAGTACTCATTATATTAACCATCCTTAAATATAGTCAGTTTAATGTTACAAGCTTTGACAGTATTCGTCAATACTGTTGGCGACCTTTTTGGCGTTTACCACAGCTTCAATCACAGTACGTGCACCACTCACTACATCCCCACAAGCAAATACCCCTTCGCGTGTCGTATGTCCGAGGTCATCTGTTGTGAGGAGACCGTATTTGGTTTCAAGGCCGGTTGTATTGGCTACAATATTATTTTTTGGTACTTGTGATACGGCAATAATCACCGTATCACAAGCAAAGAGTGTCTCTGAGTTAGGAACTGTCTCAAGTGTCGCTTTGCCATCTTCAGAGAGGATTTTCTTGGTAGCCACGAAACGGACACCTTCCTCTGTGATTTCTGTTGGGCTCATATAGAGATTAAAGAGAACACCTTCTTCCTTGGCTTCAGCAATCTCTTTTTTTGTAGCCGTCATATCTTCCTCGCCGCGTCTGTAGCAGATGTATACCGACTCACTCCCATAGTATTTGGCGCTACGTGCAGCGTCCATGGCCACATTGCCAGCGCCAATCACGCATACACGATTGCCGAGGTGATAACCTTTTGGATTCTTGAGATAATCGATAGCGTAGTGTACATGACCGAGGGTTTCACCTTTGACGCCAAGAGTCTTTGGATTCCATACACCGGTACCAATGAAGATGGCATCATAGCCGTCTGATAGGAGTTTGTCAAGTGTGATGACTGGACCTACAAGGGTGTTAGGCTTGATCATGACACCAAGTTGACGAAGTTTTTGTTCAAGTTGTGTGATAAGGATCCTTGGCAATCTAAATTCGGGAATGCCGTAGGTGAGGACCCCACCGATTTTGTCACGCATTTCAAACATAGTAACAGTATACCCTTTTTGCGCTAAAATAATAGCGGCAGTCACCCCAGCAGGTCCAGAACCGACAATAGCTACTCTTTTGCCATTGCGTGGTGCTTTTTCAATAGAGAGTTCAGCAAGATATGCTGAAGAGATATATTCTTCAATTTTGTAAAAAGGTATAGGTGTATCTTTGATCCCTTTGATACAGTGACCTTCGCATTGATTTTCGTGTGGGCAGACGATGGCACAGATTGCCGAGAGTGGATTGTTGCCCCAAAGTAGTGCACCTGCTTCGTGAAGTCTATCTTCCTCGAATAGGCGTATTACCTCAGGAATGGGGGTTGCAATAGGGCAGTGTGATTTGCAACGTGCGTTTTTGCATTTTAAACATCTATTGGCTTCAAGTTTGAGTTTTTCCATAATTGTCAGAGCTCCTAGTGTGTTTTATTGTAAATCTATTATAAAAGATAACCTAGCATTTCTCAACGCCAAACAAAAAGCCCCCCAGATGTATCCGAGATAAGTGGGCACATTTGGGGGGGAACAGTAGTTAGAAACTACAGATTACAAGCAAGAGAGGCAACATGTCCTGGCACTTTTACTTTACGATGGATGCTTTCTAAGACACCTTCTTCATTGATTACAAACGTACTACGTTCAATGCCTATGCCGACTTTGCCACACATTTTTTTCTCTTTGAGTACGTCATAGAGCTTACATACAGTTTCATCACGATCTGACAATAAAATAAAGGGAAGGTCGTGTTTAGCGATGAATTTTTCGTGTGAAGCAAGTGTGTCACGGCTTACGCCTAAGATAACTGTATTGTTTGAACTAAACTGGTCAAAGAATTCTTTGAAGCCAAGGGCTTGATTGGTACAACCAGGTGTATTATCTCTAGGGTAGAAATAGAGAATAATACGTTGGCCTTTGTATTGGCTTACTGAGTGATCTTGGCCGTCAGAACCAGGAAGCAAAAAATCTGGTGCTGGCATGCCCTCGTGTAGTAGTGTGTCTGACATAGTATACCTCCATGTATATTTATTATTTGATATTAATTATTACATGGGTTATTTTATTTGTAAAGAAAAAAGTTCAAGTTCTTTCGAACTATTTTTCAGAATATGATTCCAAAAAAGGAATTAAGTCATAAAATAGCAACTAAAGAATAATAATTGTTATTAAGGGGTGATTCTATGTTTAGAGATATTTTAACTGAGGAACTTATTTATAAGAATTTTGTAGACGGGAGCTGGAAGCTTTCAGATACTGGGCAACATATTAAAATTTATTCACCTATTGATGGTTCATTAGTAGGTGCGGTGCCTGCTATGAATCAAGATGAGGTGGATGAGGTGATCGCAGCATCCCGCCGTGCCCATAAAGTATGGCGGGATACACCGTTGATTGAACGTACACAAATACTGGGTAAGGCGGCAGCACTTCTTTTAGAGCACCAAGAAGAGCTGGCAGACATCCTAGTAAGAGAAATTGCCAAAGACAAAAAGTCTAGCCTTTCAGAAGTACAACGCACCGCTGATTTTATCTTGTTTACAGCGGATGCAGCAAAGCAGCTCAAAGGAGAGATGTTGACTGCAGATGCTTTTCCGGGGTATGGCAAAAATAAAATGTCATTTGTAGCAAGACAGCCACTAGGGACAGTACTTGCAATCTCTCCTTTTAATTATCCTGTGAATTTGTCGGTATCTAAGATTGCGCCTGCTCTAGTTGGTGGCAATACAGTGGTTCTCAAGCCGCCTACACAAGGTGCGATTAGTACACTATACATGGTCAAGATCTTTGAGCTTGCAGGATTACCTAAAGGGGTATTGGGTACGATAACAGGGAAAGGAAGTCAGATTGGAGACTATATTGTCAAACACCCTGGTGTAGACTTTATTAACTTTACAGGAAGCTCAGAGGTAGGAAGACATATTAGTAGTATTTCAACCATGAAGCCATTGCTGATGGAGCTAGGTGGTAAAGATGCAGCTATTGTTCTTGCGGATGCAGACCTCAAAGATGCAGCAGATAATATTGTGTCAGGGGCATTTTCGTATTCTGGGCAACGTTGTACAGCTGTAAAACGGGTGCTGGTAGAGGCATGTGTAGCAGATGAACTTGTGTCTGCCATCGAAGAGCGTGTAAAGAAGCTAAAGGTAGGCAGTCCATGGGATAAAGATACTGTCATTGTACCGCTGATCTCAGATCAAGCTGCAGACTTTGTATGGGGATTGATAGAGGATGCGCTGCAAAAAGGTGCACGCCTCGTAACAGGGTATAGTCGTGAAGGGCGTCTACTTGAACCTACACTTCTAGATGAGGTTACGGGAGAAATGAAACTGGCATGGGAGGAACCTTTTGGACCAGTCTTACCTATTATGCGGGTCAAAGATGTAGATGAGGCAATCGCCATTGCTAATGCATCAGAGTATGGGTTACAATCCTCTGTATTCACTCAAAATATTGATCAAGCATTTTATGTAGCCAACCAATTAGAAGTTGGGACGGTACAGATTAATAACAAGACAGAACGAGGACCAGATCATTTTCCATTCTTAGGGGTAAAGTCCTCCGGCATGGGGACACAAGGCATTCGTTATAGCATCGAGTCGATGATGCGCCCCAAAGCGATTGTACTCAATCTTCATAAGGAACATTAAGACTTCCTTTTTTCTGTATTCCCTCTTATACTAAAGACATCATAAGAGTTGAAAGAGGGAGAGGAATATGGAGAGATATGATGTTTCAAGAGATGGGCATATCCATACGCCATTTTGTCCACATGGGACACAAGATGCGCTCAGAGCCTATGTGGAACGTGCCAAGGAAGTGGGTATTCAGGTGATGACTTTTACGGAGCACATGCCACTGCCAGAAGGGGTGTTAGAGAAAAAGATAGCTGCGTACTGTTCACCAAGTGAGGCAGTGATGCTCGATTATTTTAAAGCGGTGGCCGCACTCAAAAAAGAATATGCAGGGGAGATGGTGATTGCAACGGGGCTTGAGGTGGATTATATAGAAGGGTATGAAGAAGAGACCAAACAAATGCTTGGCCTCTATGGACCTTATCTACAAGATGGCCTGCTGTCAGTGCATATAGTAAAAGTCGGAACGCGTTACATTTGTTTTGATGAGATCAGTGGATTTAGAGCGTTACTTAAAGAAGTTGGAAGCTTAGAGGCACTCTATGATTTGTATTTTGAGACCCTCATTAAATCGATTAAAGCAGATCTCGGTCCGTATAAACCACGCCGCATCGGGCATATGTCCCTCGTGCGTGTGTTTCAAAAAGAATTTCCATTTATCTATGAGAATAAAGTACGCCTTGAAGAGGTGGTTAGAGCAATCAAAGAGGCAGACATGGCAGTCGAGTTTAATACAGGGGGGCTTAGAAAGTCTCTTTGTCAGGAGCAGTATCCATCGGGTATCTTAGAAGAGCTGGTAGTGAAATATGATATCCCTGTGGTATGGGGATCAGATGCGCATCAGGCAAAAGATGTTGGGTTTGGATTTACAGCGCAATCAGGCATATAAAAAAGGGTATCACATCTTCTGGATGAAGACGTGATACCCTTTTTGTGCATTAAGCGCTATGGTCAAATTGACTATTGTAAAGGTCTGCATACAGACCACCTTGAGCAAGGAGTTCTTCGTGGGTACCTTTCTCTACCAAGTCACCTTGTTTCATCACAAGAATCATATCTGCATCTTTGATGGTAGAGAGACGGTGTGCAATTACGAAGTTGGTGCGGCCTTCCATGAGTCTGGTCATAGCATTTTGAATATAGCTTTCTGTACGTGTATCCACACTGCTTGTTGCCTCATCTAGTATGAGGATTGTTGGATTGGCAAGTATAGCGCGTGCAATCGTAAGAAGTTGCTTTTGCCCTTGAGAGATATTAGATGCCTCCTCGTTGAGTACTGTATCATAGCCTTCAGGAAGCATCCGGATAAAGTGATCTGCACTAGCAGCTTTGGCGGCATCAACCACTTCATCAAAAGTGGCGCCTTCTTTGCCGTAGGCAATATTATCTTTGATACTTCCTTTAAAGAGCCAAGTATCTTGGAGTACCATCCCAAAGAGTTTACGCAGATCCTCCCTTTTGAGCTTGGTAATCTCTACACCATCTACTGTGATACTGCCACCATTGAGCTCATAGAAGCGCATGAGTAAATTGATCAAAGTGGTTTTTCCGGCACCAGTTGGACCGACAATCGCAACTGTTTGGCCTTTTTTGACGTCTAAGTCCATATCTTTCATAAGAATATGATCAGGTTCATAGCCGAAACGGACATGATGGAAGGATACTTCACCTTCAGGATGGGTGATCGTCGCAGGGTGTGTTACCTCAGGGACTTCTTCTTCGGCATCAATAATCTCAAATACTCTTTCCGCAGACGCTACAGTCGATTGTAAGATATTGGCGATGTTAGCAAGTTGATTGATGGGCTGAGTGAACTGTCTAGAGTATTGGATAAAGGCTTGAATATCACCAATATTGATAGCGCCACGTGTCACAAGGATACCACCTACTACAGCGACTAGAACATAACCAATATTATTGATGAACATCATCAGAGGCATGATCAGACCTGAAATGAACTGGGCACGCCAGCCAGAGTCATAGAGAGCGTCATTGATTTGATTGAACGTGTCTAAAGAACGTGATTCATAGCCGAAGGCTTTGACAATGCGGTGCCCTGTATACATTTCTTCGATATGCCCGTTAAGTCCACCAAGCTGTTCTTGCTGCGCTGAGAAGAACTTTTGAGAGCGGCCAATGATTGGGCGGGTCACAAGTACGCCAATAGGTAGTGTGATCAGGATGATCAGTGTCAAGATCGGGCTGATGGTCAGCATCATGATGATGACACCAATGATGGTGAGTACAGAGGTGATAAGCTGTGTCAAGCTTTGCTGGAGTGTGTTGCTAATATTATCCACGTCGTTGGTGACGGTACTTAGGATGTCACCATGGGAGTGGCTATCAAAATATTTGAGTGGTAGCTTAGAAAGTTTGTGATCAACGTGCTGTCTGAGAACAAAAACAGTCTTTTGCGCCACATCAGCCATCATGTATTGCTGGAGGTAGGCGAAGAAAGCACTGAGTACATAGGTTATAGTGAGGATCACAAGAATCTGGGTAATGCGTGGTAAGTCAAGCTTGCCGGCTACTGCCCCTTGAAAGATAACGGTTGTAGCGGAGCCGAGTATTTTTGGGCTTACAACCATGAAGATGGTGCTCAGAGCAGCGAGAATACAGACGATAATCAGCTTGGTGCGCATAGGCCTTAGATAACCAAGTAGACGCTTAAAGGAGCCACTAAAATCTTTTGCTTTAGCACCTGCTAATACGATGCCATGAGCGCCTCCGCCACCGTGGGAACCACTCATAGGTGATTTGTTATTTTGTTTCATTGGCAATCTCCTCCTCTGATAGTTGAGATAGTGCAATTTCCTTATAAAGAGGACAAGTTGTAAGCAGCTCTTTGTGAGTACCCATGCCAACCACTTCACCGTCATGAAGTACGAGAATACGATCAGCATCCATAATGGTGCTGACACGTTGAGCAACAAGAATCATGGTTGCATCGTTGATCTCAGACTTGAGTGCTTTGCGAAGTGCGGCATCGGTCTTGAAATCCAGTGCGGAGAAGCTATCATCAAAGAGATAGATCTCAGGTTTGCGGATCAAAGCACGTGCGATAGATAGGCGCTGCTTCTGTCCACCAGAGACGTTGGTGCCCCCTTGAGAAATATAAGCATGAATGCCATCAGGCATACGAGAGACAAAGTCTGAGGCCTGTGCAATCTCTAGTGCATGATGAATTTCAGCATCAGAGGCCCCCTCTTTGCCAAAGAGTAGATTTTCTTTGACAGACCCACTAAAAAGGATCGCTTTTTGTGGGACAAGGCCAATCTTTTGGCGAAGTGCCTCTTGGCTATAGTTGGTGATAGGCACACCGTCTATGGTGATTTCACCAGAAGTGGCATCATAGAACCGTGGAATGAGGCTCAGTAAAGTAGATTTACCTGAGCCTGTACCGCCTATAATAGCGGTAATCTCGCCCGGTTTGGCATCAAAGGTAATTCCAGAAAGGGCAGGCTCGCTACTACCTGGATAGTTAAAGCGCACATCATGGAATGAAAGATAGCCATGATGTGATGGGTTAGGGGCACTGGTTACAGGATCTTGAATAACAAAAGGTAATTCAAGTACTTCTGCAATACGTGTTGCTGAAGCAGACGCACGTGGAATGAGCACAAAGAGCATGGTGAGCATGACGAGGGACATCATAATTTGCATCACATACTGTGTAAAGGCAATCAGGTCACCTACTGCGAGTAGTCCTGTATCTACCCGGCCACTACCAAACCATAGGATGGCGACGGTAGTGAGGTTCATGAGGACCATCATACTCGGCATGAGCAGTGCAATGATCTTGTTGACACGGATGGCATTGTCTGTGAGGTCTTCATTGGCATCATGAAAACGCTTGTGCTCATAATTCATGCGATTGAAGGCACGGATGACGCGAACACCTGTGAGGTTTTCTCGAAGCACCAGATTGACTTTGTCCAGTTTGACCTGCATGGCTTTGAAAAGAGGAATCCCTCTGCGGCCAACAACTACAATCACCAAAAGCAGGATGGGAATAGCCACAAGCAAAATCATAGAGAGTGCCACATTGGTGGCAAGTGCCATAATAATGCCGCCGAGAATCATGAGTGGGGCAGTGACCATCATGCGCAGTGACATGAGGACAAGTTGCTGAACCTGAGTGATATCATTGGTAGAACGCGTAATCAATGAAGAAGTCCCTACCTTATCAAATTCACCTAGTGAAAAACCTTCAACTTTGGTGAAGAGGGCAAGGCGTAGGTCGCGGCTAAACCCCATGGCAATCTTGGAGGATATGAGGCTTGAGATCACAACAAACACTGTTCCTAGCAGTGCAGCTACGAGCATGATCCCGCCGATTTTGAGAATATAGGGCGTATCACCATTGGTAATTCCCACATCTACAATCAGTGACATGAGTTTGGGTAAGAAGAGGTTGGCCACAGATTGTAAGAACAGGAGAATAAGTGTGAAGATAATGCTTGAAGTATACGGTTTTAGATATTTGAGTAATGATTTCATGATTTAATCTCCTATCACGGTCTAACATCATATCTATTTTCTACCCAAATTTGCAATATTATCCGAAATGCTACAAAAAACACGACTGTCAGCGATGGGTTAAATATGGTATAATACTGGATGGAATTGGATAAGATGTATAGTTGTAATGGAGTACAATATTTGTTATACTTAGACATAGTGTTTATTGTTTTGTAGTGTACTAGGCGGAAAGCATTTGATATACATAAATTTAAATAAAGAAGAGGTGAAGGTTTTGAAAAACTTTATGGAAAAAATCTTTGGGACGCACTCACAGCGCGAACTTAAAAGAATAGAACCGATTGCAGCGCAAGTTGAATCCTATGACGAAGCAATGCAAAAATTGTCAGATGACCAATTAAAAGCAAAAACAGCAGAATTCAAAGAGCGTCTTGCAAATGGGGAAACACTTGATGACATCTTACCAGAAGCTTTTGCTGTATGTCGTGAGGCATCAGTTCGTGTATTCGATAAAAAACATTATCACGTACAGATTATTGGGGGAATCATCCTTCACAACGGTCGTATTGCAGAGATGAAAACAGGTGAAGGTAAAACATTAGTAGGGACACTTCCAGCTTACCTCAATGCCCTTACAGGAAAAGGTGTACATGTTGTTACAGTAAATGATTACTTAGCAAGCCGTGACGCTGAAGAAATGGGACAACTTCACAACTTCTTAGGTCTGAGCGTTGGATGTATCTTAAGTGGTATGGATAACAACGAGAGACGTGCAGCGTACAACTGTGATATCACGTATGGTACAAACAACGAGTTTGGGTTTGATTACCTTCGTGACAACATGGTACTTTATGCAGAAGAAATGGTTCAAAGAGACCTGAACTATGCCATCATTGATGAGGTTGACTCAGTACTTATTGATGAGGCAAGAACACCACTGATCATCTCAGGAAGTGGTTCTAAGTCAACACATCTTTACAAAGCAGCAGATATCTTTGTAAGACGTCTCAAAAAAGGTCGTCTCTTAGGTGAAGAAAATGCAATGTCTACGCTCATGAGAGAAGAGATCGAAGAAGAAGGCGACTTCATCGTAGATGAAAAGCAAAAAACAGTGACATTAACAGCAGAAGGTGTGAAAAAAGCTGAGCAGTACTTCGGCGTAGAAAACTTAGCTGATCCAGATAATATGGACATTCAACATCATATCAATATTGCACTTAAGGCGCACAACTTAATGCATCTTGAAAAAGATTACATTGTAAGTGATGAAGGTGAAATCATCATCGTAGATGAGTTCACAGGTCGTCTTATGGATGGACGTCGCTACTCAGATGGTCTTCACCAAGCAATTGAAGCAAAAGAAGGCGTTGAAGTTAAGAAAGAAAGTCAAACACTTGCAACAGTTACTTTCCAAAACTACTTCAACCGTTATACAAAAAAATCAGGTATGACAGGTACTGCCCTTACAGAAGAAGGTGAGTTCAGAGATATCTACGGTATGGACGTTATCGTAATCCCTACAAATAAACCAATCTTACGTAAAGACCATGCAGACGTGGTATTTAAGTCAGAAGAAGCGAAGTTCAAAGCGGTTATTGAAGATATCAAAGAATCTTATGCTAAAGGACAACCAGTGCTTGTAGGTACAGTAACAATCGATACTTCAGAGCATCTTAGTAAACTCCTTAAGCGTGAAGGGGTTAAACATCAAGTCCTCAATGCGAAGTATCACAAACAAGAGGCTGAGATCGTAGCACAAGCTGGTCGTAAAGGGGCGATTACAATCGCGACAAACATGGCTGGGCGTGGTACGGATATCAAGCTTGAAGTAGGTGTGCAAGATTTAGGTGGTCTCAAAATCATCGGTACAGAGCGCCATGAATCTCGCCGTATTGATAACCAGCTTCGTGGACGTTCAGGACGTCAAGGGGACCCAGGTGAATCTAGATTCTACCTTGCACTTGAAGATGACCTCATGAGACTGTTCACACCTGAACATACACTCAAAATGTTCGATGCACTTGGTCTTCCAGATGATGAGCCAATCGAGCACAAGATTCTTTCAAAAGCAATTGAACGCGCACAAACAAAAGTAGAGAGCAACAACTTTGGGATTCGTAAACACTTATTAGAATACGATAAGATCATGAATGACCAAAGAGAGATTATCTACGCTGAGCGTTACAAAGTGCTCAAAAATGAAAACCTTAGAGAAAACGTATTAAACATGGTTAAAAATGTAATCGATCGTTCAGTTGATCGTGCAATTGCAGGTGTTGAGTACGCTGAAGAGTGGGATCTTGCATCAATGATGGAGCACCTTAAAGTTGTGATTCCATTTGAAGATATGGAGTTTGCAAAAGAAGAGCAAGAGAGCATGACTGCAGATAGCCTCAAAGACATGCTTTATGAAAAAGCGGTAGAAATGTACGCTGCAAAAGAAGAAGAAGTAGGCGAGCAATTAAGAGAGATTGAGCGTGTACTGATGCTCAAAGTAATTGATCAAAAATGGATGGATCACCTTGATAACATGGAACAAATGCGTCAAGGGATTAACCTTCAATCTTACGGACAAAGAGATCCACTTGTAGAGTACCGTTTCTTAAGCTACGATATCTTCGAAGAAATGATCGAAAATATCCAAGAAGAGACAACAAAAGCACTCTACCATGTACGTATCGCTGTCAATAGAGAGATCAAGCGTGAGCGTGTAGCACAACCAATTGCTACAAACCACCAAGATACAAGTATGGGACCACAACCAAAAGTAAAACAAGAAAAACCAAACCGCAATGACGACTGTCCATGTGGAAGTGGTAAAAAATACAAACAATGCTGTGGTAAGTTTGCATAAGATAGCAACATAAAAGGGTAGGGACACAATGAGGTTAATTGTGTCCCTACTCTTTTTTGTTACAATATATAAGCCATATTATTAAGAGTAGTGTTCAAATTAGCGTACATGAGATTTGAGTGCTGTAGCAAGGCAATAGTCACATACAATATTTGGGTTTAATGTTTGAAGATTGATATTGTTATAGGTACCTTTTTCGAAAGCGAACTTTGAAAAGATATCGTTGGTATGCCAGCAATGAATATGAGGATGATTGGCAACAGGTTCATGGCTATCACTTCTAAAATCTAGTTTGTCGGGTGCAATAACCAAATCATCAACCAAGTGATTGACAGCGATTTCTGTGGCATACATAGAGGTAACACCTCTAAACCAGCCTGGCCACTGGCCTTCGTTAGAAAGAAATTCCGTCTGGAGAATATAGGCAGCTACCTCTACACTGAGTTGACAGACTTCCCTAACTAGTCGGGTATCACCATAATGGGTAGAGCCTATGTTGAAAATACCCTTGTGTCTGAGTCCTAGCTTAGAGGCAATTTGGGTGAGTTTTTCTTTGGTGAAATCATCATTAACATAACCCCCTTTGCCTGTCATATAGCCTTCAGGATAAAATGTATTCCATGCGGGGGTCAAAAAAGTATCGGCATCACTTCTTAAAATAAAGTCATACTGGTCTAGCATTTTTGCAGATTCTTCACAAAGACAGGCTAGGGAATTAATATAATGATAGTTTTTCCATTTGGGGCGGTTACTGACTATATGAGCATCTAGCTTGATACAATTGGGGGGAACTCGTAATAGGGCTTGCTTGGGACCAAATACTACTAAGTCTGTATCAAGACACATGAGTAAATCCAAGGAGTGAGAAAGCACTTTCATTTCAGTAATTAAATGTGGTTTGTTTTCAATAAAGATTACAACAGCTCTTTTCATAAGATGACCTCCGTCTGTCAAAGTATTCAATACAGAATATGAAAAACACCCCTAAACGGTTCATGTGCTCAATGTTTAGAGAGAAAGTAAAGGGGCAAGCTGGTTGTGCCAAATCCACTCCTGACTGTAGTAGAGACGAACAGCATTTTTGGCGACTAACACCTCATTTTGGAGGAGTTTTTGAACAATCTGTTTGGCGTGAGTTGCGTAATAGTGTTTTTCAGAGTGAGGATAAGTGGGAATAAGATCTCCTTCAAAAGTATGTGCAGGCCAGCGCATAAGGTAAGGATGGAGCTTGTAACTCAGCTCTTCTAGGGCAGGAACGCATTCATTGAGGACCAGTAGGTTGCCCCTGCTGGCGGCCTCGAGAACAGTGAGACCAAAAGACTCTGAGAAAGAGGGACAAACAAAGAGATTGGAGAGTGTGAATAAGTCAAGGACAGCCTGTCTAGGTAGGCCGGTAGGGAATCCTATATCAGAAGTGAAAATAATGTTTGAAGTAGGAAAGTTATAGGGAAGGGTGCATTGTTTGATTTGTTCCTTATAAAGTGTGGCATCAATATCTAGGCTTGGAAAGTCGCAAAAGATAATTTTGGCGGTTTTTTCGCAAGTGTCATAAATGCTTCCGACAAGCATAGCCACTTTTTCTAGTTGTTTACTGGGTGTCAACCTTGCGGGATAGATAATCAGAAGGTCTGTATCGTAAAGATTGACATGTTCATGGAGTGTGCGTACCTCTGGTGAGAGAAAGGATAGGAGTGATAAAGTGTTATAAACAACATGACAGTGGCCCTCGGGGACTTGGTACTGATTGGCGAGAGCGGGGATGCCACTATAGGTAGGATACACATATCGTGTACGAGGCATAGGTGTATAAAAGGCTAGTAGGTGTGCCACAGGAGAAGGGGGGCGCTTAAGTGGGAATGAATGCGTGAACGCAATAAAGCGTAGATGAGTCAGTTTTTGTGCCACTTGACGGATGGCAATGTTGTGGATATAATGCCAGCCT
>JBOFIR010000261.1:0-9556 GCA_051650265.1 Cellulosilyticaceae bacterium | reverse complement strand
ATTGCATTCTCTAAGATTGGGATACCTTTTTGAGTATGCATCATTTCACGCCCACGGAATACAACAGAAATCTTAACTTTATCACCAGCTTTTAAGAATTTCTCTGCATTGCGCATTTTTGTTTCGAAGTCATGTTTTTCGATATTCGCTGATAAGCGAACTTCTTTTACACTGACTACTTTTTGCTTTTTGCGTGCTTCTTTTTCTTTTTTCGCTGCGTCAAACTTGTATTTACCATAGTCCATAACTTTACAAACTGGTGGTTTTGCTTGTGGAGCAATTTTTACAAGATCGAGATTTTTCTCACTTGCAATGCGCTGAGCTTCTTTGATTGGTACAATACCAAGTTGCTCGCCTTCTGCGCTAACTAATCTGACTTCTTTGTCTCGAATCTGTTCGTTGATCATTAATTCGTTAATAATGGGCACCTCCTAAAATGCTTTGCCTTTATGATTTTGTAACACCCTTTAGTATGCGTGGGTGGGTCCGCCCTCTATACATTAAAATAAGGTGGATAAACGAATCTATCCACCTCTACTCATAAACATACATTGTGTATATCTTTTGCAAAAAATTGAGTGAACCTTACGAACGCGCTTGTTGTAAGGTGAGAACAGATTGTTTCTTCTTTAATGTTTGCTTTATTCTTTTCGACATAAATGATGATACCATACAACTATCTGGTTGTCAACGTTTTAAACAAAGTATTTATGCTACCACTTTTTGGTTACTTTTGTTCTTCTGCTTCTACTGGCATGTTTTCATGATAGTTATATTTTTCTTGTACTTCTTTTGCTACACGTGCTGCAAACACATCGAGTTTGAAGCTTCCTTCATCTCCATATTGTCTACTTCTCACAGATACAGCACCTTCCTCAGCTTCTGTTGCACCTACAACAACGATGTATGGTACGCGTTCCATACGTGCTTCACGAATCTTGTAACCAATCTTTTCAGTACGGTAATCCGCTTCAACTTTAAGTCCACTTGCTTTAAGTGTCTTAACTACTGATTCTGCGTAATCTGCATATTTGTCTGATAATGGAAGTACTTTAACTTGTGTTGGTGCAAGCCATGTTGGGAATGCCCCTGCATATTTTTCAATAAGCATAGCAAGTGTTCTCTCGTAACATCCGATTGAAGAACGGTGGATGATGTATGGACGTTTCTTCTCACCATCTTTATCCACATAAGTCATATTGAAACGCTCTGCTAATGCAAAGTCGATTTGCACTGTAATGATTGTATCTTCTTTACCATGTACGTTTTTGAATTGAATATCAAGTTTTGGTCCGTAGAATGCAGCCTCACCATCAGCTTCTGTATAATCAATCTCAAGATGATCTAAGATTGTTTTCATGATGCTTTGTGTTTCTTCCCAAGCAGCTGGATTATCAATATATTTCTCTGTGTTGTTTGGATCCCATTTAGAAAATCTGTAAGTGATCTCTTTGTCGATTCCAATTGTTCTCATGATATATTTGATTAAATCTACTGCACTTTTGAACTCATCTTCTAATTGCTCTGGTGTACATACGATATGACCATCTGCTAATGTGAATTGTCTCACACGGATCAAACCATGCATTTCACCTGAAGATTCATTTCTAGCAAGTGTTGCTGTCTCTGCATAACGTACTGGTAGATCTCTATAGCTGTGTTGTTCTGTATTGTAGATTGAGAATTGGAATGGGCAAGTCATTGGTCTAAGTGCAATCACCTCAGCATCCTTCTCTTCATCTCCCATAACGAACATACCATCTTTGTAATGGCTCCAGTGACCTGATACTTTGTAAAGGTCATTTTTTGCCATAGATGGTGTTTTTGTCAGCACATACCCTCTTGCTTCTTCCTCATCTTCAACCCATCTTTGTAATGTTTGAACGATACGTGCGCCTTTTGGCATAAGAAGTGGTAAACCTTGACCTACGTTCTCATCTGTTGTGAAAAGCTTAAGTTCACGACCAAGTTTGTTGTGGTCACGTTTTTTCGCTTCTTCTAATTGCTCAAGGTGAACTGCAAGCTCAGCTTTTTTAGGGAATGCTGTACCATAGATACGGTAAAGCATCTTATTTTTCTCACTACCCTTCCAGTATGCACCTGCACATGAAAGAAGTTTGAATGCATCTACTGGTTTTGTACTCATAAGGTGTGGTCCTGCACAAAGGTCAACAAAGTCACCTTGTTTGTAGAAAGTGATAATTTCACCTTCTGCAAGTTCATTAATAAGTTCTACCTTATAAGGCTCCCCAGCTTCTTCCATCATCTTGATTGCTTCTTCTTTTGAAAGTTCAAATCTTTCGATTGGATGTTTTGCTTTTACAATTTTTTTCATCTCAGCTTCAATTTTTGTAAGATCATCATCTGAGAAGTGTTTATCACTGTCAAAATCATAGTAGAAACCACCATCAATTGCTGGCCCAATTGCAAGCTTAACTTCTGGAAAAAGACTTTTAACCGCTTGTGCTAAGATATGCGCACCTGTGTGACGGAAAGCCCATTGTCCATCTTTATCATTGAATGTTAAGATTTCTAAATTCACATCTGATGTAATTGGTGTTCTAAGATCCACCATTTTCCCATCAATACGGCCTGCACATGCCGCTCTTGCTAAACCTTCGCTTAAATCTTTGGCTACGTCTAATACTGTAACGCCTGCCTCATATTGTTTTTGTGTACCATCTTTAAGTGTTACATTAATCATTTTTGTTTCCTCCTCTTTTTGTTAGTAATGCGCGTGTATTCAGAAAAAAAGGCACAAAAAAACTCGCTCCTTTCTGATACACGTATTCAGAAAAGGGACGAGACATATTATTCCCGCGGTTCCACCCTTATTGCTTCACATAAGAAACCACTTGATTCATTCAGACGATAACGGCGTCACCGGATTGGTTCACAATCTCTCCGAGATGGTTTTCGACAAGTATGCTTTTAAGAATGCTCCCACCACTGCACTCTCTCTCTGAAAAAAGCCTTACTAACTACTGTTCTCTTCAACGATTTAAATTATTATTCTGCTTACATTCTAATCAAATTCCCGAATGCTGTCAACCACCAAAATACTGGACATATTGCTTTAGTTCATCAAACTAGAACTTCCTCTCACCAGTAGATCACCCTTACTTGTGACAGGAAGCTCTCACTTGCCCTTATTCCATGGGATCAATATGTTGATAACGCGTTAGTTCTTCGCAATATAGGCATCCTTCGCAGTAAGAAATATCATTTGGAAACAGCACCTCTAATGTATCGATAAAGCTTTTCATCTTATTACCTCTATTATGAATAATGACCTTTTGTGGTGAACTCAAAATAAAGACATTCATAATTAAATCTTCTCTGGTAACAGCCACCTCTTCAAGTTCTTTACTGCTATACTTTTTAATATAGGGCTGTGTTACTTCTTTCATCTCTTGATTCAGTATATACATTTGCCCATTTTGTAAAATCACAAGATGTAATACATCTTCTGTGGACTGATGCAATTGTCGTGTTTCTTTGAGAAGCTCCAGAAATTCCAGATATTCCTTTTGTATTTCATAATCATAGATGACTTGTTCAATCAGATCTTTAAGAATCGTCTGATACTGTTTTGTACGAAAGCGCATCCAGCCATCTAGATTGATCATATGCTCCTCCTCTATTGTCTTGAGGATGGGGACATAGACGAGATAATACGAAATATAAGAAACACCCTCTTCTTGTGTCAAGTACTGACTCATGAGAAAAAGCTTTTCTATCTGCACCTTGTCTTTCTCGTCTAGATCTTTTCTTTCTTTGAGATAGTTTTTTGCGAAGGTCCCAATCACTTCTTTTTGTACAATATCACAAACAATACCTGCGACGTACTCTGCCACTACTTTCTTATCTCTTCGTCCTGGCGTATAGACAAAGCAATACGTCTGTCCAAACATACTCATCTGCCACTTCTTGTCATCGCCTATTTGTTCCTGATGATGATCGTCTATGCTATGTTGGACCTGCTTCTGATAATTTTGTGTAAAGACCTTGTATTGTTCCATAGCACTCCTCCTCAGCCTCTCTCTTTTAATATATGTGTGGTGAGTGTCTATCTTACATTGTCCTTCCCATTTTTAGGCAATTAAAAAAAGATGTATAGGCTATCATTTCAATGCCTATACATCTTTTATCATGTACTTATAATTGATCTACAAGTTCTTGTAATTGCTCTTTCGAAAATGGATATTTTTGACTACAGAAGTGACAAACGAGTTCCACTTCTTCTTTCTCATCTGCGATGATTTCTTCAAGATCCTTTTTACCCACACTAATGAGTGCGCGCTCCATACGGTCTACACTACAGTCACATTTGAATCGTACATCCATACGATCCATCACTTCCATATCTTCACCAAGAAGCATTGCTGTAATTTCTTCTACTGACTTGCCTTCTTCCATCAATGCTGTCAGTGATGTAAACTGCTTAAGTCTTTCTTCTACAGCAGTGATCGCCTCATCTGTAGCATTTGGAAGTACCTGAATGATGATCCCCCCAGCTTGTTTGATACTGTAGTCACGATCAATCAGTACGCCTAAGATTACAACTGAGTTTGTCTGCTCTGAAATCGCAAAGTAATCTGTTAAGTCTTCTGCAATTTCTCCTGAGAGCATCGCAATAGACCCTTCATATGGCTCTTTTAATCCAATATCTTTTAATACTGTCATGACAGCATTACCAATCGCACCGCTTACATCAAGCTTGCCATTTGGTTTGTTTGGAATCTCTACATTTGGTACATGTACATAACCTTTAACGTTACCTTTTGCATCCGCTTCTGCTGTAATCCCTTGGATTGGTCCATCTCCTCTGATTGAAATAGCTACGCGATCAGAATCATTTTTGAGCATAGCACCCATCATCAGTGCACCTGTCATTGTACGTCCTAGTGCTGCTGATGCCACAGGTGAAGTCATGTGGTTTTGTGTTGCTGTATTTACAATCCCTGTTGTATTTGCAGCAAAAAATCTAAAGTGTTTATCTTTATCTGTTCCTCTTAGAATATAATCCATAGTCAACTTCCTCTCTTAGCAATACGTCTTGCCATCTTGATATTTTTCTCTAGCCACAAAAGTTGCTCGAAGTGTCTCTTCTGTCCAAGGTCTATCATTGTAATCATCATAGATCGCTACGAGTTCTAATCCCGCCTGATCGAGTAACGACTTCATTGTCTCAATTGTGTAAGCCTTTTCATAGTGAATTTCTTCTGTTCGCACATAGCGGCCATCCTCTTCCTGAATAAAGAAACTTACGGCGAACTCATTAATGCCGTCTTCTGGATCAAAGAAATTCTCCCAAATATAAGCTGCACGTTCTGTTTGCTCCGCAAACACACGCTCGCCTAATACGTTCTTGTATTTATAAGGTGTATTGATATCAAAGATGAATAAACCGCCCCTCTCGAGATAGTTATTCACACGTTTGAACGTTTCAAGCACCTCTTCTTCTTCTAATAAATAGTTCAAACAATCACAACTACTATAGACAACATCTACTGTACCATAAAGCTCAAACTCTGTCATGTCTTGACATAAATAGAGAATATCAAGTTCTTTTTCTCTCGCATTTTCACGTGCAACCATCAGCATTTCCTCTGAGTGGTCAATTCCTATCATATCAATCCCTGTCTGTGCAAACAACTCACACATTTTCCCAGTTCCACAACCCAGATCACACACAAGTTTAGGCGTTATCCCTGCAGCTTTTATTTGTTCATTAATGAATACAACCCAGTTTTCATAAGGTGTATCTCCCATAAACGTATCATACACTTTTGCAAAATCATTATAAATATCCAAGTCTTTCACCTCATTTAAGTGCGCCTTTGCTTATTCTTTTAAGATTGTACACTAGAGCGCCTTTTGTTGCAAATATAAATATAGCCATAGACACTTCCCATCACAACAAATGTCGCTGCTTCAGCAAATCCCGTTGTGAGATAAACCCCTTTAAGTGCCCACATTGGCATCAAAATGGCAAGTCCTAATAAGATGAATACCAATCCTTTTAATAGGGAAGTAACCATCGAAAGTCCTGCACGTGCAGTACCTTGGAAGTAATACATCAATACCGTGTTAAGCCCTGCAAACAACAGACAAACAAAATAATCTTTTAAGTAGGGTATGCCATATGTAATCAATGCCTGATCCGTTGTAAAAGCTCCCATCACAAGTTCTGGACATATACTGATGAAAACATAACTTACAACACCTATCACTAGCGCCGCCCCGCCCGCTATATTGGTCACCGCAAAGGCACGTTCCCTTTGTCCTGCACCTTCATTGATGCTTACAATTGGCTGAGCAGCCTGCGCTACACCATTGTAGATAGACTTCGCCACATAGACAATATTCGCCATCACTGCATAGACTGCAACACTCATCATACCATACTGCTTCATCAATACGAGATTAAAGATAAAAATAGAGATCCCTGCTGTCATTTCCAACAAAAAAACGCCCATTCCATTTTTGATAATGGTCAGGAGATCACTTAGTGACCAAAATGACTTCTCCCATCTGAGTGTACACTCAGGTCTTCTAAAATGCAGTAACATGATGAGGATTACCACAATTGGTGAAAAAGCAGTTGGTAATGATGCACCCACTATCCCCATATCAAGACCAAAGATCAGGACGATATCAAAGACAATATTAAGTACACTTCCTGTAATCGATGCAATCATAGAAAGTCTTGGATTGTGATCATTACGTAAAAATACTTGTAACATATGTGAGTACATGAAGATCCAACTCGTCAACATGACCGGGATGAGATAACTTCGTACCATAGGCAAGATTTCCTCACTTGCTCCAAGTAATCGTGCAAAAGGTGTCACACACGCAGTTGTCATAACGCTGAGTACGAGCCCTACAACAAGCACAGTCCACGACGCTAATGTAAAAATACGGCCACTACGTTCACCCGCCCCTTTTCCTATAAGTAGAGACATAGTTGCCGCGCCACCCACGCCAATACAGAGGGCAATAGATGTATAAACCGTAAAAATAGGTAATGCAATATTCATAGCTGCTAAGGCATCACTGCCCACCCCTACACCTACACATAGTAGGTCTACTAGCACATATAAAGCATGTGTGAGATTGGCAAACACAGTAGCACCCAGATACTTCAAAAACAACGCACTTGGTTTTTCCGTTAACAACGCTTCATTATTCATTTCCTACTCCTTAATTATGTCAAATTTCAAGGATATATTATAGGCTAGAAAACCATTTTTGTACAGAAAAAATGGTGTACTGCCCTCGCAGTACACCATTTCTACCTTCCTTGCAACTCAATCCCCCCCTTGGCCTCTGTATATTTAATAAAAGCTTGATAAACAGATCCCTCACCTTTTCCTAATTCATAAGAAATTGCATAGGGCTCTATGCGTGCCTCAAACACCTCATTCCGTACCACATTGCCGGTCTCATCTTCGATAACAAGTGCAATCTGTCCCTCTTCTACAAGAATACTTCCCTGAATCTGACGTTCTGACGTTTCATCAAACTTGAATTTGACCCGCACTTTCCCATCACGATAACCAAACTTATTTTTAAAATGGTTATTGAAGTTTGTCTCTGTATTCATAATAGAAATGTTCGGCGAAAATCCTTCACCATTTGTTACGAATCCAACCACTACCATACTTCCAAGAATAAGCAGCATCGTCCCAAAAAACACAGCAAGTGTAATCCCTAGTGACTTCCCAATAGATGTCCCAACAGACAGTTTCTTCACTGTAGGCATTTCAAGTACAGTGGCATCTTCTCCGCAGTATGGACAGCATTTCATCCCTATTTCCACAGGCTTTCTACAGTGCTCACAAAAAGCGGTGAACTGGCTGCCACACTCTGGGCACACATTATAATTTTCTTTAACCTGTGCCTGACACTTAGAGCATTTAACTACCTTAGGTGTATTACTTCGTACGACAAGATAAATAATAACCCCCACAAAATTCGGAAGGCATACCGCAAGCAAAGTCCATAAAGCCGCATTCATCCCCAATGCTTTAGCATCTTTATAAACAATACGCCCAACTGCCACAAGTATGCCTACCATTAACAACATCAAAATTCCTACTAATATTACAAAAATCATCTTTCATCCTCCTTTAATTGTTTTGTAAGATCAGGCCTCACGATACACCCACCCACAATCATCATCACACTCACTATCACATTCCAACTCATCATTCCAAGAGCTGCACCGACTCCTCTGAATAGAAAAGTGGCACCTACCGTAGTCATACTCCATACCACGTGAAGGACTGCTGCATAAATAAGCGGTCTTAAGTAGTTCATGCGCTCTTGCTTTTTCTGATGCGCCTCATGCCTTCTTCTTGCTTCATACACAAGCCTACTACTTGCTTCCACTTTCTGACTTTCAAAATACTCTTCAAGTCTCTGTTCTAACGCCTCCTGCTTCATAGACACCCTCCTTTTCCAAAAGCTTGCGAAGCCTTTGCTTGCCATCATAAATACGTGATTTAATCGTTGCTTCCTTACTATCTAATACTGTTGCTATTTCTCTATAACTCAAATTTTCTTGATAAGCTAGAATAAGTGGGAGCTTATATTTATCAGGTAGCATCCCGATACATCTTCCTAGCTCCCGTCGCACTTCATTCTCTTCAACTTGCTCCTGGACATTGGCCTCTTGGTCCACACAATCATAGACCTCATCTTCATCACTCCACAAGATCAGACGCATCTCCCGCTTAAGCCGCCTGAGCCGATCCCGATAAAGATTGACTGCAATCTTGCTGATCCATGGATAGAATGGTTGCCCCTGATCATAGCTCTCTAACTTTTCTAATGCTTTGACCCATGTATCTTGAAAAAGCTCTTCTGCACGGAAAGTATTTTTTTCTAGGTAGACACACAACCGGTAAAGCTGATCCTTGTACTGATAGATTAATTCATCCTCACCCACTTACTCACCTCCCTCTCTTCTGCCATGTTTTCTTTCTTTTTGAACGTTCTATTAAGATATACGTCTCTCATACCTACAAAGTTGGATAATTTTTTAGTTTTTATTTTTTGCTACAAAAAAAGACAGCCTATCTAGACTGCCTTCTAAAATACCAATTGCCCGTAACTGTACTCACACCTACTGAAGTGATCGCGCCTAGCATATCCACGATCCCGTCAAACACATCGCAAGAACGAGAATCCGTCATCCCCTGCACAAGTTCTGTCCCGATGGCAAACCCTAGCAATACCAGCAAAATCATCCACCACACCGGTTTTTTCAGGTAGGCCCGCACATACTCGAGATAAAATGCAGCTGCCATACAAAAAAACATACCAAAGTGAACCACCTTATCCATATGTGGGATACCAACACTTGGAATATCATCTCCAGGCATAAACATCCCAATAAGTACAAGTACGGTGACGACGATCGTCAATTTAAACTGCCATATTTTTTTCATCTTCTTATGATTCCTCTCTTTAGTGTCACTATACTGTCTAAGCGCCAATTCTCTTCCCACAGTGTGGACAGCATGTCGTTTCAGTCAGCTTGATG
>JBOFIR010000260.1:0-10794 GCA_051650265.1 Cellulosilyticaceae bacterium | reverse complement strand
AACCTGCAAAGGTAGCAACTTTAACAATCGCAACACTTATCTTCGGGGCATCTATTACTTATGGGGATGAGATTTTATCTTCAATCCTTGCACGGTTCCAAGTAGGACATACTGAGATTACACAGCAGGGTCAAACTGATGAGCAAGCTGATCAGACAGAGCCTGAATCGTTATCACTTGAATGCATGCAAGAAGGCTTCAGAGGCAAACTATTTGACCAAGAGGGTAACGATGCGGTGTATGGGGAACATCAAGAATACTATACAGCAGAGGGTGCACTGATCACGAGTATGATGGTCAAAGATTTGCCAAATGGGGAGTATGCATTTATCGTTGAGGCTGAAGAGATGCAGGATAAAGTGCTGACATTAGAAGAAGTGAAGCAAGTAGCGCATAGCGGGATTAAACTGCCAAGCTATTTACCACAGGGGTATGACTTTAAGGAAGCAACCACTTCATATGAGGGAGCAGGTGTTCATGTCGTTTATGAGAATAAAGCAGGAGAAAGTATTGTGCTATTAGCTTCAGCGACAAAAGAAGCGACGAGTGGTGTGGTAACAATGGATGAAGTCACTGAAACAACAATCGGCGGAAAGGCTGTTACTTTATCTACGAACTGTGCATTTTGGGAATCAGATGCCATAAGCTATCAATTCTATTGGAATCTCGCAGAGGGCAGTGCAGATCAAATACCTGCTATGGATATGAAGGAAGTTTCAAAAATAATAGAGTCTATGAAATAAATGGTCTAACAAAGCGGCTTACCTTATTGGGTGAGGCGCTTTTTTGTATCAGATAAATTGACAAAAATGTCATGTTACTGCAAAGCAAATCAATAAATAGATTTCTGAAGATGTGATACTCTAATAACATATGAGAAAACAATGTATATAAGGGGGTAACAGTGATGAAAACAGTATTGAAGATGGAAAAGATAGAGAAGTACTATGGGAACAAAGACAATGTGACGAAAGCGATAGATGGCATAGGATTTGGGGTAGAGGAAGGTGAATTCGTAGGGATCATGGGACCTTCAGGGAGTGGTAAGACGACATTACTCAACTGTATTGCGACCATTGATACGGTGACGACGGGCAAGATTATGATTAATGAGCGCGATATCACACGCCTTAAAGCAAAAGATATGGATCACTTTAGGCAGAAGGAGCTAGGCTTTATCTTTCAGGATTTCAACCTACTAGACACCCTCACAGCATATGAGAATATTGCATTGGCACTGACGATTAGAGGCGAAAAGGTAGGGAAGGTAGATGCTAAAGTAAAGGAAGTCGCACGATATCTAGAGATTGAAGATGTACTTGGTAAATATCCTTATCAGATGTCTGGTGGACAAAAGCAGCGCGTGGCATCAGCTCGGGCAATCGTAACAGAGCCGTCATTGGTCTTAGCAGATGAGCCGACAGGGGCACTTGATTCCAAGTCAGCGAGACTGCTTCTTGAAAAGTTTGAGAGTCTCAACAAGGAGCGTGCAGCGACGATCCTGATGGTCACACACGATGCCTTCACGGCCAGTTATACCCATCGTATCTTGGTGATCAAAGATGGTAAACTCTTTACGGAGCTGATCAGGGGCAATGATTCGCGTAAAGCGTTCTTCAATCGGATCATGGAAGTGATGCGCTTGATTGGAGGGGATGATCAACATGTACTTTAAGTTAGCCTTTAGAAATGTGAAAAAAAGCTATAAGGATTATATGATTTACTTTTTGACGCTCACTTTGGCAATTTGTATCTTCTATACGTTCAATTCCGTTGAGTCTCAAAAGGCATTTGTTGAAATGGAAGCATCTGGTAAAAACTATGCGACGGTGCTGGTAGATTTGATGGGATATGTCTCTGTATTTGTCTCAGTGATCTTAGGAAGTTTGATTATCTATGCCAATCATTTCCTGATCAAGCGAAGGAACAAAGAGTTTGGGACGTATATGATATTGGGTATGAGTAAAAGTAAGATCTCAAGCATACTGAGTATGGAGACACTTCTTGTAGGGCTGAGCTCTCTTGCAAGTGGGTTGGCATTGGGACTTGTGGTGTCCCAAGGGTTATCTGTACTAGTCTCACAGATCTTTGAGATTCCAGTGAGTGATT
Source organism: Cellulosilyticaceae bacterium (assembly GCA_051650265.1). GTDB lineage: Bacteria > Bacillota > Clostridia > Lachnospirales > Cellulosilyticaceae > JBOFEH01. The sequence goes on along the minus strand of JBOFIR010000260.1, from coordinate 8,685 downwards.
ATACTTTTATGATTTCAGTGAGTGCCATACAAAAGACAGTGATCTATTTTGGGATCATGTTCGTGACAGTGATGCTTTTTAATGCCTATGTGATGTCCCAATATAAGATTATCGATTTGTTGACTGCAGGGAAAAAGGTACAAGACATCAAGTTCAAAAGTACAGCAGTGTATGGGATCGCATTTGGACTATGTGTGTGTTGTATAGGTGTGGCTTATCAGTGGGTATTTGAGGTAGGGCTTGATCTAGGGGATATCAAACTTATTGGAGCCATGGGACTCGGTGTCATTGGAACAGGTCTTTTCTTCTTTAGTTTGGCAGGAATTGTCTTATCGCTTCTCAAAAGAAGTAAGAGGGTGTATTTCAAAGGTCTCAATTTATTTGTGATTAAACAGATGAGTAGCAAGGTGAATACGCATTTTGTATCCATGACGGTCATTTGTCTTATGTTGTTTTTCACGATCACCATCTTATCTACAGGACTGGGCTTCAAACAAGCATTAGAGTCGGGGCTTGAAGAGGCAACGCCTTATGATGCAAGTGCGATAATTTATATAAATGAGAGAGATCCGGTCAAAAGTATAGCCGAATCCTTGGATCGCTATGGCTTAAGTTTTGAGCCGCAAGAGGCGCACGTATTCTTTGATATTTATCGAAGTGAAGTGAAAGTGTCAGATGTCATGCCTCAAAGTGAGTTGGCAAGCAACTTGAAGATGAAAGTACAGTTTATCAAAATATCTGATTATAACAAACTGATCGCACTAGATGGTGAAGTGCCGATTGTCCTAGAGGAAGATGAGATCCTAATCGCCTCAAATGTAGCCCAGTTCTTGCCAGATGTACAAGCTTTGGTAAAAAATACAGATGAGCTCAACATAGAGGGGCAAACTTATAAGCTCAAGAGCAATGAAGTGGTAGAGAGAAACTTATATACTCGTTTTGCAAAGGATAATTTCTTTACGATTATTATCAATGATGCCTTTTGTGAGGCTGCTCAGACGGAAATATCTATCCTTAATGTTAACTTTAATAAGGAAAATCCTGTGCAATCAAAGGAAAAGTTTGAAAAGGTATTTACAGACTATCGCTTAGGTATGGTAGATTATGAAAAGGTAGGTTATCTCTCTGGCTATACAAGAGAAGAAATCTACATGGAAAATAGAACGACAACGATTACGATATTATTTATTGGTATTTATCTCGGTCTGATCTTCTTGATTAGTAGTATGGCAGTGCTTGCACTTCAACAATTGTCTGAGGCCAGTGAGAGCATTGAACGCTATACTGCACTTAAAAAGATTGGTGCAAGTAAGGCGAGCATCAACAAGACGATTTTGGTACAAACACTTATTTACTTTAGTATCCCAATTACGTTGGCATTGGTGCATTCGGTGGTGGGAATTTGGGTAGCAAATGACTTTATATCTCAGTTTAATGCACCGAATATGGGGATGGCAGTGGGCGTCACAGTGATCGTGTTCTTACTTGTCTATAGTGGGTATTTCTACACGACTTATATAACTTACAAGAATATCGTATCTAGCAAAATTAAATAATAAAAGCATGAAGATAGTAGATACTGTGATATAAGGTCTACTATCTTTTCATGGTTTGGACAAAAGGGTGTAAGGGAGGAAAAGCTATTGAAGAAAAAGATTATTATCATTGAAGATGACCAAGTGATTAGAGAAGAACTGAAGCATTTTCTAAACAAATATGGGTATGATGTGGTAGGGTTTACGGACTTTGAAAATATTTTGGCACGTATAGAAGAAGAAAAGGGTGACCTGATCTTACTTGATATCAACCTGCCCGTGTTTGATGGGTATACCATTTGCCGAGAAGTGCGTCAGACATCAGAGATCCCAATTATCATTGTGACCAGTCGTGATAGTGATGTGGACGAACTGATGAGCATGCATCTTGGTGCAGATGATTTTATTACTAAGCCGTACAATACACAGATTCTCTTGGCGCATATTGCCTCTATTTTGAAGCGTACTTATGGGAGCCAACAGGGAGCTTCAAGTAGTTTATTAACCTATGGAGACCTAGAACTTAACCTATCCAATGCGTCGATTATACACCAAGGTAATCAATTAGAACTTACAAAAAATGAAGTCAAGATTCTTTCTTATCTCATCACACATCAGGGGGAGATTGTCTCTAGGGATGCGTTGATGTCCTATTTGTGGAAGGCTGATTACTTTGTAGATGATAGTACGCTTTCGGTCAATGTCACGAGACTGCGTAAGAAGCTTGAAAGTGTAGGGATGCAAGGGACCATCGAGACCAGACGTGGTCTAGGGTATATCATGCCATGAGGATAAGAGATTATCTCGGAAGTCAGCTTCACTTTATTGTGATTAACTTAATCTTATTTTGCATAGTAGGTGGTGTGACACTCTATGTAGGGGCTGAGTGGATCATCGTCTTTTGTATACTGTTGAGCTGGTTTGTCCCACTTCTAACCTATATGCTCGTGGAGCTACTAAGGAGCAAGAAGTATTATGATGGAATAGAAGAGATCTTAGAAGGGCTAGATCAGCAGTATTTGCTGCCTGAGCTTATAGAAGAGACGGAGTGGATCCATGGGAAGCTATTAAATGATGTGTTGAAGCGGGTAGGGCGTGCAATGCATGAACATATCAATGCGTATAGAGATCAGCAAGAGTCGTATAGAGAGTATATTGAGACATGGGTTCATGAGATCAAGACGCCTATAGCTTCAATCAAATTGGTAGTTGAAAACTATGACCATGAAGTGACACATAAAATAGAACCTCAAGTAGAACGTATAGCAAACTTTGTAGAGCAGGTACTCTATTATGCAAGAAGTGAGGATGTGAGCAAAGACTACATCATCAAAGAGACGGATCTAAAAGACAGCCTCTACGAAGTGATCAGGAGAAATCATAGAGATTTTGTGTCTAAGAAGATCAAGCTCAACTTAGAAAACCTAGAGTATACCGTCTATACGGATAGCAAATGGCTAAAGTTTATCCTCAACCAGATTCTAGGGAACGCCATCAAATATTCTGTAGGAAGTGATGGGGAAATTCATATCTTTTCCCAGGAAAAAGAGCATGCGATCCTAATTACCATAGCAGATCAGGGAATTGGCATATCTGAAAAGGATATTAATCGGGTATTTGAAAAAGGTTTTACAGGGGAAAATGGCAGACGTTTTGGCAGAAGTACGGGTATGGGACTCTATCTCTGCAAAAAGCTCTGTGTCAAGTTAGGGTTAGGGATCACTATTACTTCTAAAGTGGATGAGGGAACCCAGGTAACGCTCATCTTTCCCAAAATGACAAGCGACAGTCTCTGATGAAGGTCAGAGGCTGTCGCTTGAAAAAGCCTATCGAGATTGGCTGAGCATCATGAATGTATCCATGAGTTCGAGAGAAAAGTCTTCTACGTCTTTCTTTTGAAGCATGTCTTGGAACTTGCCAAGTGTTTTAGTGTACCAATCTGATTTTTCCATGCCCTTAAATCTTTCCTTGAAGTTGATGTTGTATTCGAAGTAGTTGCCATCTCCTGTGAGATAGTTCACGTCAAAGAATGATTTTTCATCTTCTTTAAGTGTCGCTACATAAGGTGAGAAAGTAGACATGTAGATTTTATTATTAAGCTCATCAAATTCAGCGAATTTGTAGAGTGCGTTACCGCCATTGTAAGCGAATTGGTAGTCTGCAAGTACAGACCATACTTGGTTACCTGCATCATTGATGAGGATTTCCTCACCAGCACCGTGAGAGTGACCACCTACCATCATGAAGACTTGGTTGTGTTTCTTTACTGTCTCCCAGATCTGGGTACCGCGTTTGCTGAGTTTGATTGCACTTGGCGCTGTATCTGAGCAGTTTTGGATATCATGACTTGTGATGATTGTAGGCATATTCGTGGTGCTAAGTACCTGATCTACCCAGGGAAGATCTTGATCTAAGCTATGGATATCTACACTGAGTGTCATGTACTTGTAGCTTCCACCATCGTGAATCATGTAAGCACTTCTACCTGATGGTGCATTTCTTGTGACATAGTCTTGAGATACTTTGCCGTATTGACTTGCGTTGCCAAAGTATTTGTCAAAGAGTGCGGGGTCATCATGGTTACCTGGTTGCATCAGGAGTTTGACACCATTGTCAGAGAGAATATTGAAAAGAAGTGTGTTGTCCCATTGGTCGATAGCAACAGGATCTTGGACGATATCACCAAGATGAGCCACACTAGAGAGGTTCATGTAGTCTTGGTTTTGTACAAGCCAGTTCATTGAATCTTCGATAATGCTTGGACGGAACTTGATGGTGTTTTGTGTATCTGGTAAGAATACCATACTGTAGTTTGCATCGTTTTTCATCTTGAAGTAATCGTTTGTACCGTAGTCGCCTGCGAAGTCTTCAGGAGTTGAGAGGAGCCACTCAGAACGGTCTAGTGCACCTTCGCTGATACGGATACGTTGGAAGTTCCCAACAGCAAATTTGCTCAGGTCATCCCAGTAAGAAGAACCCACTCTAAAGCGGCCATCTTGTGGGTCAGCATATAGGCCAACCATATCATCACTTACATAGTCTCTAAAGGCTTCAGCACCATTCACATAAGTTCTGATCGTTTCATTATCTGATGTGATGGCGATGTGGTACCATACCCCACCTTTGTCCATAGACACAGACCAAGCTGAATCCATCGTGTGATTATCCGCTTTGTTGGCTGTATTGAACTGGATCTCCTTGCAGTTAGAAACCGCAACGCTCATGGTACCAAGCTCTGGTTCATCCATGCTCTTTGCACTGCCTTGTCTTGAGAGTAGTCCCATCCAAGAGTCTGCAACTGTCCATGTCGTAGGCAGTTTGTACAAGAACTCGATAGTGTAACCGTCTTCGAAGGTTTCTTTGTTGATTGGGGCATTGTCTACTGTGATAAAGTCTGCACCGATTTTATTTTTGCTATCACCAGTAAAGACTAAGCTTCCTTTGGTACTCTTATCCATAGTCTCTTTGCTAAAAGATACGTATTGGCTATAGTCTTTGGCGTCGCCATAAGTATTCATTCTGAGTTCGTTTTTATTACCACTATGATCTTTGAAGATCAGGTTTTTGTCTTTAATACTCCCGCTTTTGATGCTTCCCTCATCGAATTTCCAATCGGCATAGACTTCAAAGTCATCTTGTACAGGAAGGGCGCCAACAGATGGTGCCATACAACCTATTGCTAATGCACCTGCTAATAGGGCGTGTAAAAAGCGTTTTTTCATATGTAACCTCCAAGTAATCTCTATTTAAAGTATTTTATCAGTGTTCAATAATTATTAGGATAGACGGTCTATGTTGGAAATGAATTAAGAGTATGTTAAATCTACTCTAAAAGTATGTAAAGTAAAAAAATAGAGATTATGAAATACCAAAACTAAGGGTAAAGGTATAAGTAATCTAGAAATGACGCATCATAAAATAAAAAATATAGATATACTTGATCGTAAGGAGGATATTATGAAACGGTTATCTTTCAAAAAAGGGCTGATTTTGATAATGCTGTTTGTTTGCATGGGTATAGGTACAGTGGGGTTATACGCAAAAACATCAGTAGACATCACTACAGAAATCAAGCAGATCAATAATATTAGAAATCAGTTCATGGGTATTGTAGAACAAGGGTATTATAATCATTTTAATGGCAAATCGAATAGGGGAAATGTAGAACAGGTTAGGGTTTATTTAAAGCAGATTGAACCTATAAGAAATGAGCTCAGAGCGAAGCAAGCCAATGTAACAGACAAAATAGAACGCAGAAATATTACAACACTGATTGCAACAGGTCTTTATTTACAGGATATGGGAGATAATTTGATTGATTACTTGGAGGCAGAGGAGCAAAAAGATCAATATAGCTATTTTTCTACCCAGCTTCAGATCAATCAATTCATTATTAATATACTTGGTACAGTAGCAGATACTATTGGTTAAACAAAAAGATCACCTCTATGCGTAGGTGATCTTTTTCTTTTTGATTTAGAAATTCACAGCATGACCATAGTAGCAGCATTTGAAGAGTTCTACCATTTGATCAGGTGAGATGCTTCTTGGGTTAGACCCTGTACAAGCATCACCTACTGCATTTTCTGCGATTTCTGGAAGTTTGGCTAAGAATTCTTCTTCTATGATACCGAAGGCCTCAAGTGTATGTGGAATATTAAGCTGAGTATTATAATCATTGATTTTTGAGCAAAGTGCTTCTACAAGTGCTTCATCACTATCGCCTTCAAGTCCGATATGACGTGCGATAGCAGCATAACGTGTTGGATCTGCTTTTGCATTGTATTGGATCACGTAAGGAAGGTAGATGGCATTCGCGCAGCCGTGTGGAATATGGCCTGTGCTAAAGGCAGCACCTGTCTTGTGTGCCATAGAATGTACGATGCCAAGAAGTGCATTGGAGAATGCCATACCAGCAAGGCATTGTGCATAGTGCATTTGCTCTCTAGAAGCCATATCGCCTTCATAAGAAGTAATGAGTTCATCAAAAGTCATAGCAATAGCTTGGAGTGCAAGTGGATCTGTGAATGGTGAATGACAAGAAGATACATAAGCTTCAATAGCATGTGTGAGAGCATCCATACCTGTATGAGCAGTGAGTGTTTGAGGCATTGTCTCAGCAAGTTCAGGATCTACAATAGCAATGTCTGCTGTGATATTAAAGTCAGCAAGAGGGTATTTGATTCCCTTTGCATAGTCTGTGATAACAGAGAATGCAGTGACTTCTGTAGCAGTACCTGAAGTTGATGGAATAGCGATAAACTGTGCTTTTTGTCTAAGAGCTGGAAGAGAGAATGGAACGATAGCTTCTTCAAAAGTCAGTTCAGGATATTCATAGAAGATCCACATAGCTTTGGCAGCATCGATCGGTGAACCGCCACCAATAGATACGATCCAGTCAGGCTCAAAATCTCTCATAGCCTGAGCGCCTGCCATCACTGTTTCTACAGATGGATCTGGCTCTACATTTTCAAATAATTGCACTTCGATCCCTGCTTCAGCAAGATAGTTTGTTACTTTATCTAAGAAACCAAAGCGTTTCATGGATCCCCCACCCACGACAACGATAGCTTTCTTTCCTTTGATTGTCTTGAGAACGGCTAATGCATCTTTTCCATAATATAAATCACGTGGTAATGTAAAACGTGCCATTGAATAAACCCCCTAAGATTAATTTTTATTATGATAAAATTTTAACATAATAAAACAAAGTAAACAATATATTTTATAATATTTTAAAATTTAAAGAAAAAGGCAATCACCAACTAATGATGATTGCCTTTTATATGTATTAAAGCTCAGTTAAGAATGCGATAAGTTTTTGTTCTTGGTGTCTGCCTGTATAAGAGTAGAGGCAAACCATGAAGATTAAGAAGACCAAGATGACGCGGCAAATACTAGGTGGCAAGTAGAAGCCTGTGATAAAGTTTGGATTAACAGTAGAAAGAATGACTGAGAAGAGGCTGATGATGATTAGGATGCCCCATGTAAGATAGGTCTTAGAGGCGTGTTTGAATGAACCTTCGATGAGTGTCCCGTCCGTTGTAGTGGTTACAGTACCGTGGAATTTGCGGACGATATCTGTTGAAAGTGTGGTCTTAGAAAGTTCGAGAGAAAAGCTATCCTCACCAGTCGTCTCCCCTAAGATGGCTGTGTGTGTGTTTGAAGTTGGGTCTTGAGCCCCGTCAGTGATCTTCTTTAAACATTTTTCTTTTGAAAGTTTGCTTGTGTGTGAAAACATAATACTCCCCCTTAAATTAAATAATATAAGGTAATTATAGCACAAAATTAGTAAAAATAACAAAAATTTAGTTAATTATAAACGGAATAGGCAAAACTCTTATTAATAAGATACATTATTTACCATGTGCCAAAAGTGGAACTTTTTAAGTAAAAAATGCATCTAAATAAAAAAACACATGAGAATGGAGAAAGAATATGAAAAAATTATCAGTTATTTTACTCGCATTAACACTTTCAATGGGCGCACTTGTAGGTTGTTCTACAGGAGATGCAAGTGGTACAAATGGGACAAACCAAGAGCAGACTGTAAAGACTCCTGCAAATGAAATCGTTGATCAGATCGTAGAACTTGGTGCAGTGCGTATGCCAATGGAAATTGACGAAACAGTGGCAAAAGATGTGTACCATATCGATACTGAGATTGTAGAGAACTATGGCATTGCAGAGACAGGGATCTCACCAGGACCAGGACTTGCAATCATTGCACAAGCGAAAGATGGTCAATTAGATGCAGTCAAAGCAAACATGGAGCAGCTTCTACAAGATAAAATCGGTAATGCATTCTATCCAGATGAAAAAGATGCAGCTGAAAAAGCAGAAATCATGGTAGAAGGTAACTATGTAGCACTTTTCATCCTCAATGATGAAGTATCTGCAGATGCTATCAAACTCTTTGAAGATGCAGTAAAATAATTCATAAATCACAGAAACCTCTTTGGGAAGTTTAGCCCAGGGAGGTTTCATTATTTTTAGAAATAAATATTTTAATTTTGTAGGGGGGATTTGTCTTTCTCACTGCATTTATCTTGTAGAAGTTCAAATAAGGGGCTTCCCAAAATAAAAATGAGATGAGTGAGGAATAGATGATGCCTACATTAAAAGTGATTAAATACCAACCAGAACTTAA
>JBOFIR010000259.1:0-10300 GCA_051650265.1 Cellulosilyticaceae bacterium | reverse complement strand
TGCTTTTCATTATTATCTAAAGCAATTGATTTAGCTTGTATAAAATAAGATGTTGATTCTTTTATTTCTTTTTTTTGTATATAACTACTAGATAATGCACTATATATCCTTACATCTATATCTATTTTTGATTGCTTTTCCTCTGTTAAACTATGGTATTTCAATGCTTCTTTTAAGTAATGTATTGCAGCATCATATTCATTTTCCAAATATTTAATTGCTCCTATAGCATAGTAACCACTTCTAATTTTATAATTATCTTTATCATTCTCTAGGTATCCATTCAATTCCTTCTTTATTGCTTTTTGATAATATTCTAATTCATTTTTGTTTAATCCCTTCTCCTCATCTTTATCTACAATTGCAATAAATTGATTAGTAACTGATTCTTTTTTAGTTTCATTATTAAGATTGAGTAGCAGGGCTAGTGTTATTACTACACCTAATATATACAATATCTTTTTTCCATATTTATTCATTTTATCTCCTTAATATTTCTTATTTCATATAATAACTTGTATTTCATATCCTTTTTTTTAGTTCTAACAAGCTATTATACCATGTTATTTATATTCTTTAAAAAGGCTCTTACCTACCTTTTTTTAGCAATTAAATAACAACCACTGCCTAAAAAAGTTTATTTTCTCACCAACCCCTTAAGTTTAATTTTTTTACTTTTATTCTAACTCTTTAAATAATATTTTTACGCATAAAAAAATCCCTACCTGATTTTTTAGGATAGGGATTTCTTATTAAGGTCTTTTTGTACCTATTTATCAATCTTTAATCTAATTCCTTGAATCTTCTTGTCTTTCATTAAAATTGCTTCTAACTATTCAAAAACCTCATTTATTTGTGATACGGTTCATTATTATTAATACGATAAGCTCTATAGATCTGTTCTAATAGCATGACTCTAAAGAGTTGATGTGGGAACGTCATCTTAGAGAAGCAGAGTTTATAATTTGCTCTTGCAATCACATCTTGGCTCAGACCTAGCGACCCACCTATTATGAATACCATATGGCTATCACCATAGAGCGCACGCTCTGACATGAAGCTTGCAAGCTCTTCTGATGTAATCATCTTGCCACCTAGATCGAGTGCTACCACATAGGCACCATCTTTAACTTGTGCAAGAATTTTTTCGCCTTCTTTATTTTTAATCATCAGCTCTTCTTTTCCCGATGCATTATCAGGTGTTTTTTCATCTGTAAGTTCAATGATACTGAGCTTGCAGTATCTTCCTAATCTTTTTGTATATTCACCAATTGCTTGCACCAAATACTTTTCTTTAAGCTTTCCTACACAGACAATATCTATTTTCATATGAACTTCCTTCCACATTTAGAAAGGAGAGTGATTGATTCACCCTCCTTTCTTGATTTCTCTATTTATTATATCCTATATTTACTTACTCTGGCTTATAAATATATGGCATCTCACGCTTGTGCTGTGTATTGCGATTTGTTCTTGAAATCACTGCTAAAGATTCAGGATCTGTTGTTCCTGTTTTGATGAACTCTTCGATCGCTCTATAAGTGACACCCATTTCTTTTTCATCTGTCTGGCCTTCCCAAAGTCCTGCTGAAGGTGCCTTTGTAAGGATTGGTTCTGGCACACCAAGTTCTGCGCCAAGTGCAAGTACTTCTTGCATCGTAAGATCTCCTAATGGATTGAAGTCATACCCCCCATCGCCCCATTTTGTAAAGTAACCCATAGTCATCTCACTTAAGTTATCTGTCCCTACTACAAGTGCATTTCTTGTTTGTGCAATGGCATAAAGTGCTGTCATACGAATTCTTGGCTTGATATTTGCGATAGCTAGATCACTGAGCCCATGTAGTGGCTCTATTGTTTTTTTGAGTGCTTCAAATGTATCTGCAATATTTACTGTAATGAGTTCAATCCCAAAAGCATCTGCTACAAGATGTGCATGGTCCACATCAGTTGATAAAGAATGACATGGCATTGTCACAGCAAATACATTTTCTTTTCCTAAAGCTCTTACACATAGCGCTGTTACTACCGCTGAGTCTTTTCCACCACTTTCTCCAAGCACGACACTTTTACACCCTGCTGCAGCTACACGTTCTCTAATCCAATTGAGTCTATGTTCTAAGTTTGACATCTTTCCACTTCCTATTCTTTTTATCTTTTAGTAAATTGCTTTTAATAGGTAGATTTTCACCTATTAGTGACGTATTTATTTTTAGGATACCATATTTTAAGGTTGTACAATAGTATATAATCCTTTTATTTTGGCATACTCATACACTTCATCTGGTACAAGATATCGAATACTTTTTCCTCTTCTAAGCTTACTTCTTAGCAAGGTGGAATTGCAGTTACTTCTAATGGTATCTTTTGCCTTGATAAGCTTTTCTCTATAAGGCTCTAGTTCCTCATCATCTTCAAGTACTTTCTCAAGGCAATCTTCACCTCTTTCTAATACAAGAAGCTTAAACTGGTTTAAGATCTCTTCATACCCTGGCCAAGAAGTGATTAATCTGAGATTATCCGTCCCCATAGTAAACCAAATCTCATGTTCTGGATAATTCTCTTGAATCCTTTCTAGCGACTCTAAAGTACTTAACAAACGACTTGAATCTACTTCCAATGTACACACTTCAAAATATGGATTTTTCTCACACACTCTTCTAAGCATCTCCACTCGGTGTGCTGCACCTAGTAGATCTTTCTTAGGGTAACGATCTGAGACAGGTAAAAAAAGCACCTGCTCTACCTCCTCATACTCCGAAACGACTTGTTCAGCCAATGAAAAATGGGAGCTCGTTGGAGGATTAAATGCACCTCCAAATACAATAATTACGGGTTTCATCCTTCTATCCCTCCATATTGCCACACAATCTTTTGTACACATTCTTCTTTTTGCAAACAAAAAGAGCTACATACTTTATAGTATGTAGCTTTCATCGTCAGTTTATGTATTGCTTTAAGCAGGCATCACAACTTGTAATGCTTGAGGTACAACTTTCATCGCCACTTGATTAGTCGTTACGATTTCTCCATCAACATTGAGTCTAAAAGACTGCTCACTTTCAATCATGACCTCACCTGCTCTATAAATTCTTACTTCTTTGATATCGTGGTGCTTTGCTTTAAAGAGTTTTGGCAGTACACACAAAATTTTTAGTAAACTCAGGTCTTCTACTAGATAAATATCTGCCCTTGCATCATTGACCATAGCATCTGGCGCTATGGGGATTCCCCCACCATAAAACTTCCCATTGGCTATGGTTGCAAGAAGGATCTTCTCATCACAAGCTACTTTGCCATCGATACTTACCCTAAGTTTTCTACTTTTGTGGTTTAAAAGTGTCTTAAATATACTAATGATATAGGCCATATCTCCTTTTATGTATTTCATTTTCTTAAACTGTGTGGCATTAAACACCACTTCCGCATCAATCCCCACTGATGCGATATTCAAAAAGTATCTGTCATTAATTTGTACCAAATCAATGGCTTCTGCCTTACCTTCAAGTAGACGTTTAATGAGGTCATTTCCTTGATATTTAGGATAAATAGTCCGTATAAAGTCGTTACCACTCCCTGCCGGTACGATGGCAAGTGCACTACTTGATCCTACCATCCCATTTACAACTTCATTGATGGTACCATCTCCCCCAACTGCATAAACAATGCACTCTTCCCTCTGGGTATATGCTCTGGCAATTTCTGTTGCATGCCCCTCTTTCGTCGTAATCTCTATACAATAGTCTACCCGCTCTTCAAGTAAAGGTTTAATTGCTTCTATATATGCCATTCCCTCACCTTTACCTGCAACAGGATTTACGATAAACAAATGCTTCATATCCGCCCCCTATCTTGGCCTATAAGCTTATTATCAGATAAATAAAGTATTTTGTCTATATTTAATCCTGCTATTTTTGATCTATTCTCCTGTAATCACTATCTTTTGATCTTGTTCTAAAGTATGGATCCCCAAATACTTCTTTGCCCAATTTAATTGAATATAAGTAGTGTCTTGCCAGAGCTTATAATAGTTACTTTCATTTGCAAGTGGCATCTCATGCGGCTGTCCATCGCGTGTTACTGTTACCGTCCCCGTTCCCCCTTCATATTTTACTTCAATGTCCTGTGTAACTGTCGGCAACATCCTCGCAGGAATCCATACGCCCTCTTCCTCTACAAGAAGGAGACTTGGATAAGGTGATTCGTTGATCACAGCATCCTTATAGGTATACGCTGGCTTAATTGCAAGTGCTTGCTTACCCATGCTTGCCCATCTATTTTCAACTTTTTTTCTATCATACTTCTCTCTTTTGCCTGTATAAGGATCATTCATATACACATAGCTATCATCATACCCCACCATGACCAATGCATGTTCATTGCCTTTCCAAGTGAAAAGCGAACCATCACTTGTGTACCAACTCCGTGTTAACTTCATGGGCACCATATTGATCGTCGCCCAAATCATTACAGGCCTTGATTCATCGATACACTTCAATAACTCCTCAAATGCTTTACCAGTCAAGTCCTCTACACGCCCTGGTAAATATCCCTCTGCGAGTTTGCAAATCACTGGTGCATAGACACCATATCCACCCGTACTAAAAGGACTTCCTAAAAAAGCTTCATTCGGATGTGGTCCATAGGTCTTTCCATTTTGTGTATAGAAATTACCTTTAGGCATATCTTTACCAATCTGCTCCTTACTAATTGCGACCCCATAATATCGCAAAAGCATTGCCAAGGCCGTCGCCTCACATCCTGTAGGCATATTGGGATGTTGATTCATGATTGGCACTCCCTCAATCATCACTACTTTCCCCTGCCCAGATACAACCATGCACTGACACAATAACACCATACTCATCATTCCCATAAGTATTTTCTTTTTCATTCCATGCATCCCCTCTTGCCTTTCATCTTTTTACACATATCCATTGTCAGATCATTCTCTTTTATAGTAAGATAGTTACCATTTTTTGTAAATACATTTTGGAATATTATGTAATTTTTTATTATTAAGCTAACTTTTAGCTTAATTTTTTTTAATAAGTTTAATTTTTACTTAACAAAATTACTTTAATTAAACAATGTGTTACTTATTTTATTGTTTGCTTAAATTTATTTTAGTATTTTATACACTATTTTGCTTTGTATTTACTAAGCTTTTAAACATATTACACATTTTTTTAGTGTTACCTTTTGTTTTTTTGTTGATTTTTAATTAATAGTTTGATAAGATAAATATAAGTTAATTAAGTATTAATTTTTATTAAATTAAATTTAAAAATAAAAAATGTTAATTTTTTAAAAACTGAGAGGGGATTATATCATGACAAAATTTAAAAAAGTTCTCACACTTGCAACTGCAACAGCAATTGCAATGACATCTTTAGTAGGATGTTCAAGCGACAAAGGTAATACTAATAATAACAACGGCACAGATGCACAAAAAGAAGCTACTGTAGACGTTAACCTTGACGGTTATCCACTTGTAGAAGAGCCAATCAACTTAACAGCATTCGCATACGGCGAAGCAGGTAGAGGCGAGTGGGACAGCTACCCAATCTTTGCTGAATTAGCTGAGAAAACTAATGTTAATGTAGACTTTGAAACAGTAAGTGGTGATGGTGCAGCAGAAAAACTTAACCTTGTACTTGCTTCAAACAAGTTACCTGATATGTTCTTCTCTGGACTAAGCAGCACAATGATCACTAAATACGCTGACATGGGCTTATTTATGCCTTTAAATGACTTAATTGATAATTATGCACCAAACCTTAAAGCAGTATTAGATTCAAGACCTGACATCAAAAGAGCTATTACAATGCCAGATGGCAATATTTATTCTCTTCCTGCAGTCAATGCACAACCTGGTCAATCAACAACTCAACTTTGTATCAATAAAACTTGGTTAGACACTCTTGGTTTAGAGATTCCAACAACAACAGATGAGTTCTACGAAGTATTAAAAGCATTTAAAACTGGCGATCCAAACGGCAACGGAAAAGCTGATGAGATCCCAATGAGCTACGAACCAGTACCTCCATATGATGTATGGAATGGTGATACAGGATTTAGTGGTGCATTCGGTGTTGTTACTTTAACAGGTAGCATGATGGTAGGTGATGACGAGCTCATCTATACGCCTGTTCAAGAGGGTTACAAAGACTATATTCAATGGACGGGAAAACTTTACAAAGAAGGTCTTCTTGATAGCGAACTTTTCACTCAAGACCATAATATGTATATGGCAAAAAGAGCTTCTAACTATCTAGGTGCTTACTTAACAAATGGTCCTTCAGCTGTTGAAGGTACTGAGTGGATTGCTATTGAACCACTTAAAGGACCAAACGGGGATCAAATCTGGGCTCAATTCGACTACAGTATTGATAAAAACAGAGCAATCATCTCAGCTTCTTGTAAAAACCCAGAAGTTGCAATGCGTTACATTGATACATTCTACGAAAAAGAAAATTCACTTAAATTAAGATATGGTAATTCACTTGTTCAACGCGGCGATCAATGGGAGATCTTACCATCAGATCCAAACAGAACACCTGACTGTCCATCTGCATATGTACCAACTATGGAAACTCCTGAGATGGTTGAAAATGACATCATCTTAACTCCAGATGGTATTGCTGCTTTAGAAAGAACAAAAATGTACGCACCATTCTTAGCACCAGCTATTCCAAACATGACTTTAACTGCTGAAGAATCAAAAGAACTTTCTACGCTTCAAACAGATCTTCAAAACTACGTTAACGAAAATAAAGCAAGATGGACTACTGGTCAAGCGGATGTCGAAGCAGAATGGAACACATATATTTCTACACTTAACAAAATGGGATTAGAAAGATATATGGAAATTTACAACTCAGCTTACCAAAGATACTTAAGCAACTAATTATTACTTTGTTCATTACAAAACTCTATTGTCTATACACATAAAAGAAGCACCTTCTAGATGGAAGGTGCTTCTTTATTGCTTTTCAATCAATACATATGTATCAAGTTCAAGTTGATGACATTCAAACTGCACTCTACCCTAAGGGCTATTTCTAAACAATACTTTTGTTTCTCCAAGTCCCTCTTTTCCATCTGATATACATCGCTAAACCTCTCACACATTCATCAAGGGCCATCGCAATCCATACCCCTGCAATTCCCCATGCCATATGAATGCCTAGCAGATACGCAAGAGCCGTTGCAATCCCCCACATAGAAAGAATGCCTACAATAACAGGAAACTGAATATCCCCTGCTGCCTGCATCGATCTAATCACTACCATATTGCTACATCTTCCTAATTCTAAGAAAATTTCTATGAGCATAATGGTCTTTCCAAGTGCAATGACCTCGGCATTATCCGTAAAGATCCCAAAGGCTACATCGCTAAACAGGTACAAACAGATAGACATAGTCAGTGTAATTATCATCGCTGGCCAGAGGCTCTTTAACGTCCTTTGCTGAGCACCTTCATAGTCACCTGCCCCCACCATATGTCCGATAATAATTTGGTTGGCACTTGATACGGCTGATCCATAGAGAAAGGATCCCCACGCCAACATCCCCGCATAAACTTTAGCCGTTACTGCTACAGTTCCCATCATATTGACACACATCATGATCACCATCTGTGATGCATTATAAGAAATACTTTCTCCGGCTCCCGGCAATCCAATCTTAAGAAGCGACTTAAGCGTATCTACAGGGAAAGGTCTGAGATAGCTCAGTGAAATCTTAGCCTCTATCGTGCGGTTGAATAGATAGATCAAGATCACAAGCCCTACAAAGCGGCTGACAACACTCGAGATCGCTACCCCTGCAATTCCAAGCTCAGGCACCCCAAATAACCCACCTAAGAAAATTGTATTCCCTATAATATTAATTAAGTTGATTGCAATAGAGATATACATTGACTGTTTCATCAATCCATTACTTCTAAAAATTGCCGTATACGACATATATACTGCCTGCAAGAATGTAAAACCACCTACAATATTAATATAGGTTTTTGCATCTTTATAAAGCTCTTGCGGTAACCTCATCAGCGCAAACATCCAATCGCTTAAGAAAAAGAGTGCTGCACTAATGATTACACCAATCACTAGATTACAAATAATAGATACTGAATAGATCTCAGATATCTTTTTATAGTTTTTTGCCCCTAGATATTGGGCGACAACAATAGTTGTTGCCATAGATAAGATATTGAAGGTAATAAGCAAGAGATTCATGATCTGATTCACATTACCAATAGCCGCTACCGCCTGGTCTGAATAGCGGCTGATCATAAATTGATCGACATTTCCTACAAGCATCTGCAAGAGCAGTTCTACAAATATTGGCCACGTCAATAAGAATAAAGATGTTTTGGCATCAATCATCTGTGTTTTTTTCATACGTTTGTCCACACTTTCTGTCTATAATCATAATCCGTTTCATTATATACTAACTTTACATGTCTGAAAATTATTTCTTATTTTTGTCATATCCCAATGGACTAGCTGAATATATATTAGTATATTAGAAATTCATTCTAAAGAATCTAATTCAAGGGGGATTAATCAAATGGCAAAGAACAAACGTGGTCACTGGATCAAAAAAGAAAAAGGTTGGAGAGGTACCTGTCCAATTTGCAATCGTACAGGTGTCAAACTCCTCTGGCTCAAGGACAAAGTTAAGGTATGTAAACATTGTGGTAACTAAAATAGAAAAAAAGCTATAGGCATGCCTATAGCTTTTTTCATATGGATTAACTCATTCCAAACTTATATCCCACACCCCATACCGTAAAGATATACAATGGCTCTCTTGGATTATCTTCTATTTTTTCTCTCAGTTTTCTGACGTGTACCATGACAGTATTATTGTTTTCAAAATACTCCTGTCCCCATACACGTTCGTAAATCGTTTCTGTTTTAAAGGTAATGCCTTTATTCACCCACAGTAGTTTAAGAATACCGTATTCTGTCGGTGTGAGCGCTACCTCTATGCCTCTTTTGTGTACCTTCCCACTATCAAGATCTAGTCTCAGCTCATCCTCTTCAAGTACACTATTTTTCTGGGTGGAAACACTGAGCTGATTGGCGCGTCTAAGCTGCGCTTTGACTCTGGCAATCAATTCAAGTGGATTAAATGGTTTTGCCAAATAATCATCCGCACCTACAGATAATCCCATAATCTTATCAATATCTTCCGTCTTTGCAGAAAGCATGATAATCGGTACATTATGCTGCTCACGGATTTTCATACAGGCATCTACACCATTCACCTCTGGCATCATCACATCTAATACAATCAGATGATACTGCTGCGCATTTACCTTTTGAATGGCCTCTAATCCTGTAGCTGCTAGATCTACCTCATAGCCTTCATTCCTCAAATAAATGCCTACCAAATCCCTAATATCTTTTTCATCGTCTACGACTAAAATTTTATAATCACTCATTTTCTCACCTATCTTCTTAGTTTCATATTAAAACTAATCACTTGATCTTTGGCTTCAGCCCAAATTTCCCCACCATGAAGCATGACAATATTTTTAGCAATTGCTAGGCCCAGGCCGCTTCCACCTGTCTCACTATTACGTGATGCATCTGTACGATAAAACCGGTCAAATAGTTTACTCAGGTCATCTTCTGGCATATGCTCACATTTATTTTGAATAGACACGATCACATGCTCATTCGCCTCAAGTACATAAATATGCACTTCTTCGCAAGGCACAGAATACTTGATCGCATTGCCAATGAGATTTTCAAAAGCACGCATCAACTTTTGCACATCCCCATTAATACGTGTCTGTTCTGTCTGAATATGTGTGCGAATAACAATGCCTCGCTCTTCACCCAAGGGCATGAGTTCCTCTGCCAACTGGTTGATGAGATGCGTCAGTGAAAGCGGCTGCATCTTCAAGGTTGCCTCTTGATTATGAAGCTTTGTATATTCAAAGAGATCCTCTATAAGGCCTTTGAGCTTTTCTGCTTTTTGATAAGCAATCTCCGTATATTTGGCACGTTCTTCTTCATCTGTATAGCGTGCATCACGTAGCAATCCCATATAGCCAATGATTGAGGTGAGCGGCGTACGTAGATCATGTGCCACATTGGTAATCAGTTCATTTTTCACCTTTTCAGCCTGCTTTTGCGCCTCGATTTGATTACGAATTTCACGTTCCATATGAGCAATATCTGTGGCTACTTGCGCCAATTCATCTTCCCCAACCACTTCTACCTTATAATGCAAATTACCTTTTGAAATCTCAGTCAGACAATAGGAGATATATTCAATA
>JBOFIR010000258.1:0-11215 GCA_051650265.1 Cellulosilyticaceae bacterium | reverse complement strand
CCTGTAAGTGCTTTCTCTGGGCTTTGCTCCCCGATGAAGTCTGAAGCAGTAGCTGTCGCGCCATTTGCTGCAAGGGCAACGTTTTGACGTACATAACCAAGATCAAGTGGTTTGGCTTCAATACCACCAGCGATTGCTACAAGTGAGATCATCTCTTTGAGGAATGGTTTGATCACAAGTGTTCCTGCATCTACTGTGAAGTAGCGCTCAGCACCCTCTTTGAGACGAAGTACTTTGCAGTCCTCCATTGCTTTATACTCAGCAAATGCTTTTTCGATGAAACCTTCCATTGGGATGAAGTTTTCTTCTCTTAAAGCGGCTACTGCACGGATCACATTTTGGCCCGCTTGTGCCATGAGTTTTGTAGCTGCTAAGAATGGTCTCAGTTCTTCTACTAAGTGTTCATTTTTGCAGTTTTCTTCAACACGTACCGCCGCAACTTCCATACGCTCAAATGCTGCTAATAGTCTTGCAGCCACTTCTGTCACATCAGCCCCATTTGCAACGCCTTCTTGGATTGCAGCCACATCTTCTTTGATCTCCCATGACTCATCAAATAAGAATGTACCACTTGCCCCACCATCATCTACAAGGTAACAGCAGTTTGAAGCAAAGATCTCAAGGTCTTCCGCTACTTCTGGTGCTAAAGCTTTGAATGACGCTTTAAAGCTTGCATCACAGTTGTATGCATCTGTGTTCCAGTTGTGATCTGCAATGCAGAATAAAGCTTGTTTTGAAGCCTGTGCTTGGTTCATTGGATTTGAGAAGAATCCATTGATATTATTTACATCTGAGCTTAAGTTCTCGATTTTACCCATAAGCATTTTTTGATCACAGTAGTCATTTACTGGGTAGTTCCACCATACAGAGAGGTTTTTGTCTGATTCAATAGCACGCATTGGTGCATCGAACTGTTCTCTTGCAACATTTGACATGGTTGCAGCACCAGTCCACATGATTTCAATATCATCATGTAATGTATCCACGAATGGTTTGAAGTAACCTGTCATAGATGGTCCCCAAGCCTCACAGTATCTTGTCCCTACTGTTAGTAATGGTCTCACATCACCTTTTGCTTTCACAAACTCTGCATCAATACGGTTGATAAAGTCTGCTTGCTCTTTACCATTTGGAACGCCACCGATATCATCGAAGAGTACACCAAACTGACGTACGCCAAGTGTATAAAGTTGCTCAAGTTTTGCTACTGCTGAATTGAAGTCTTCTTCTAATTGAAGATCAATAGAGTCTCCTGGATGGATTGTCCATACGAAGTTGAGATTGTTTGTATGCCCAGCTTGTGCAAGCTCTGCAATTTGTTGCCCTTTGTCTTCTGGGTAAAGGTCTCTCCAGTGACTTCTATGATATGGATCATCTTTTGGTGCGTAGATATAAGAGTTCATCTTGTATTTTGCACAGAATGTCATCAGGTCCATACGATCCTCATGTGACCATGGGAATCCATAGAATCCTTCGATATACCCTCTGTAAAGAATTTCTGGATAATCTTGGATTGCACAAGCAATGAGGTCACGGCCTTCTGCCTGTTCTAAAATACTCATAAGTGTTACAACACCGTAGTGGATTCCATCTAGATCCGCACCTATAATTGTTATATCATTTGAATCCCCACCTATACGAAGTCCATATCCTTCTGTTTGTGGGATACACTCACATACTTTTAAGATAATATTGGTTTGCCCAATTTCTACATTTTTTGATACGCTATATGTAAAGCCTTTCTTTGTTAAAGCTTCTTGTAACATTGGAAGCGTTGCTTCCTTGAGTTCAATGTTTGTTACAATATTAATAGCTGCTGTTGGAATAAGTACTCCCCCTAATACCTCTACTTCTTGAGGAACTGGGAATAATTCATAAAATCCGAGTTCTAATTGGTTCATGATACTTGTCCTTCTCTCTTTTCTTGGTTTAATCTTGATGTCTCACATCTTCGCTGCACACATAGCTGTCTTGTAACTTTTATTATACCTTTACATTATACGTTTGTATATTAATAGATTTTAATTAAAATCTACCTAATATTTTGTTATATTTTTTCTTATTTTTATTTATTTTTTTCGTAAAATTAAAACAAAACTTTAAAAATAAAGCCCTAGCCATACGGCTAAGGCTTTCTTCCTTATATGCTTACTTCCTTAAGGTCATTGGCTTTTTCATTCACCACCTCTATTGTAGACCTAAACTCCTCAAACATAGCTGTGATATCTCCCACAGACGCTGCAATCTGTGCGATATTGTCATATTTGGAAGTGTAGTTTGCATTGAGACTGGTGACACTCCCCTTAATCATTGCCCCACGTTCATCAAGCTGTTCAAGATTTTTATTGATCGACTGCACCTTACTGGCAATCTCCATTTGCCCCATCATCATCTTATCAAAGTCATCTGTTGATGCCTTGATTGATTCTCTATTCTGATTGATCAGCTCAGTCCCTTCTTCAAGGGACTCTGTAAGTTCCCCAGAATAACTGCTGATATTAACCAGGATATCTTGAATTTTTTGTGAAGTAGCCCCTGACTCATCTGCTAATTTTCGCACTTCATCTGCCACAACCGCAAAGCCGCGCCCCTGCTCCCCAGCACGAGCGGCTTCGATTGCTGCATTCAGCGCCAAGAGATTGGTTTGTCTCGCAATATTAAAAATTGCATCCAGCGCTTGTTGGATCTGAGTGATTTGCCCATTCAAGACAAGCATTGTATCCGTTGTTTTACGGTTGGCTTGTTCGACCTTAAGAATATCTTGACTTGTTGCAATCAGATTTTCTTTATTATACTTTACCATATTCACCATCTGATCCACTTGGTATGTAATCTCATTCGCCTCAGTCTTTGTACGATCAATAGATTCGTAAATGCCATCTACTGCCTCTTCTACATGCTCTATTTCACCGATAAATTCTTTTGACTCAGTCTCCACATCTGCTACAGACGAAGCAATCTCCTCTACTGACTCTGTGGAAGCAAACATACTTCCCTTAAGTTTTTCTACGCTATCACTCAAGTACTTGGCTGCTTCTTTCATCTGTCGTAGCATGTGATTGACTTTTTCATTAAGATGATTACTCTCCTCAAGCATTCTCCCCATTCTCTTGGCACTACTTACATACAAGAGGCCAATCACTAGTAGTTGGAGTAAGTAATAAATAGATGTAAGGACAGCACGATTCAAACTAGTTTCTAACACCATCTTCTCTGCAAATCCATAGTGTGCAAACTGAGAAACAACCATCAGTGGCAATGTCCAACAAAATGTTTTTTTCACCAACCTTTGATTCCCATATAACCCTGCAATGCCTAAAGGTGCAATCCATATATAGGCTACATTAACCCAAGAATTCATGAAGATCAGAAAAGCAAAGACCAGCATACTCACTACACTCAGTCCCTTGAAGCGCTCCTTTGTCTTAGACTTTTTGTAATAAATAATCGGTATTAAAAAGATCAGAAATTGACTATAGTAGATCACGCTTTCAATAGTGATCTCTGGTACCCCATACAATACCAACTGTATGACATTACTGACAACGAGCAGCAGCGTACACCCTATAAAGAGTTTGTAAATAATCTGACTGACTTCATTTTCATTTTTTGCCATTAAATCATTATTCATTTTATCTCCCCTATCTGTCGATATACTTTCTAGTATGCCTAGAAAATCTTACTTTCTATTTATCGTCAGAAAATGGCGAAATCTTAAAGCAAACAAAGGAGAATTTATGCGTTTTTTATCTCAATTCAAACCTAGCCGTTTTATAAAAATTCTTACTACCCTGTGTATCATGGGAGCGTTCTTACTCTTAGGCGCACCGCCTATAATGCGCCACCTAGTACAGCCAGAAGATACACCTACCGATAGCCCCTATGCAGATTCTTTTAGAACAGATTATACGCAAGTGCGTGCTCATCTCGCTGATCAGGTCTCCAAGCTCCAAGATACTGGCTATCTTGCCACTTTATCTTCCTATGCTATTGATGTGAGTGATGATCTCTATATTGATACGATTTTTATCCCACCAACTCAAACAACGGACAACCTGATCCTAATTACCACTGGTGTTCACGGAATCGAAGGTTATATCGGCGCCACAATGCTGGATGTTTTCATGGATCAGATCCTCCCTACATTAGATACGACTGATACAGGTGTCCTGATTGTGGCTAATGTGAATCCTTATGGCATGAAATATAAACGCCGTTACAATGAGCACAACGTTGATCTCAACCGTAACTTTATCTACGACTGGTCAACCTTCGATCTTGCTACCAATACCGACTATCCTGTCGTTTCTAACTTTTTAGAGCCTCAAAATAGCATAGGCAATATGCTACTTCATGAAATGGGCTTCTATGGAAGCCTTGCCAAGGAAGTGATTACAAGCGGCGTCGCCACCCTGAGCAATGCCTTATTAGGTGGCCAATATCAGTTTCCAAATGGTGTCTACTATGGCGGCACGCAAGATGAAGCCTCTACACGTTATCTTAAATCAGTCTTCAAAGAGAGTCTCCACGCAGGCTATAGCAATCTCATCCATCTTGATCTCCACTCTGGATATGGTCCACGCTATGCTATGACAATCTTCAATTCTTCTTATGAACAAATGACAGAGGCCGAGACCAAAGCAACCTTTGGCTATGATACAGTTATCGCCTATGACTCTGAGGATTTTTATCCGACAACAGGTGATACTACAGAATATTTTTATCGTTTAGCAGCCCAAGAACAAACACCTACTGAGCTTTACTCGACATGCTTTGAATTCGGTACACTAGGTGATGACTTCCCTGCGATGATTCGTTCCATGAAATACACTATTGACGAGAATCGTAATCACTTCTTCCCATCCTCATTCTCTATGACAGACGACATCTTAAACGCGCGCTATATGGAAATGTTCTATCCTTCTGAAAACACATGGCGTCAAACAGCTATTAGCCACTTCCTCAAAGCGACTGAAGGTGTCCTTAAAGCAAAACTTCAATAAGAAAGAGCGGCTCCTATATGGGTCCGCTCTTCTCTATTTTTATGTGCGATGTTGAATTGTTTTGTTACATGCCACTAAAGAAAAAGGCTTCAATATCATCAATCTCCAAAAGCTCACTCAAAATCATCATTTCTTGATAGGTCCAGTCTGTACTTCCATTAAACTTACGCGTCAACGTACGTTTATTGACATTGAGCTCCCTCGCTAGTGCCTCAAAACTCATTTCATGGATCTGCATCAGCTTCTGTAATTTTTCGTTCATTCTATGTCTCCTCATGTTAGCCTTTTATTTCTATTATACTTCCTTTAGCCTCATCTATAAAGTCATTATCCTTATTTAGTTTTTTAAAAATTACTCTCCTATTTGCGCTGTCAACAGTACAATCGCCCCTATATCCATATACTCCTCACTCCACTCATTGACACTAATAGCCTTTATCTCTGCAACCACACTTATAGACTTTTCTAGTAGCCCACTAGGCAAGACAAGGAATGCAGTAAATGGTTTTGCTTGGCATAACAATTCTCTTTTTTCACATTTTCCTACTGGTACATACTGCACACCAACTTCTAAATACCCCTGTATAATTAATTTATGCCCTGATAATACTTGCCCTTCATTAGAAATACCCACTTCAGTTTCTATGGCTTTTGTGTGTGCAACTTTTACATATGCAATTACTTCTTTAGGTTCTTGGATCAATGTTTCTTTTACAGGCACGTAGATCCGAGTATTTAGGCTTATTTGCTTAAATGCCTTTAAGTTGACGCGTACAATTGCTTGAGCAAATACCTCTTTATTTTCTATTGTTCCCTGTTGCGTAGTAAGGGTATACTTTAGAACAGCTTTATTCACAAGCTGTAATTGGGTAGTTTGAAGCACCCTTGCTTTATATACAACAAGCATCATTGTACCTACAAGTAGCTTACCCAAATAAATTCCATCCAGTAAGTTAGCCCCCTGAATCAGCCTACCGTCCACATACAAACTATCATCTATATACTCTAGCGCTTGGCTAAGAGTATCCTTTAATAAGAGATTCTCACAATCTACACCTTCATTATTTTTCAATGTCAGTGTATAGGTGATTCTATCTCCAATGTTAACTGTTTCTCGATCTGCTACTTTTATGACCTCTACCATCTCTCTATCCCCCCTTATTTAAAGGTTACATCTACAAGAATCATCATATACAGTTGCAACTGGCAGTAGTCCACTACCTCTACGTCTATCCATTCCATATAGGGCGTCACAATAACCCGCCCTTCATTGTATAAAGCTTCTATAGGTTTCCCATTTATTTCATCTGGCAAAACTACAAATAAAGTATCCGTTCCACTAAGTGTTATCGTATAGATATCATGTGCATACCCTATCCCTAAATACGCAATTTTTCCTTGTGTTGAAACTTGTATAAGTAGGGTATGTCCTTCTATTTTTTGTCCTTCTATCGACTCCCCTACTCTATTTTTTATAAGTTGCATATCTTTCACACAAAGATCCCCTTCAACTTTTACAACCTTATCAATATCAGGA
This sequence comes from Cellulosilyticaceae bacterium, assembly GCA_051650265.1. Taxonomy (GTDB): domain Bacteria; phylum Bacillota; class Clostridia; order Lachnospirales; family Cellulosilyticaceae; genus JBOFEH01. The sequence goes on along the minus strand of JBOFIR010000258.1, from coordinate 4,675 downwards.
TACTCACAGGGAATGCATTGTCCTTGAATGATAATTTCTTCTTTGAAATAATTTATTAGTTCCGGTAATACTTTATTCGTTTCTTTATTACATTCAGATTTCATTTGCTTTCTCCCCTCCTTTATTTCCAACTACAAAGAGCGTTGTTGCATTGATATATAAGTTATCACATGCGCCCTCTTTCACATAAATATCCTCAATATACCCTTGAACTTCTATCGGTGTTGTAGATTCAAATCCAGTAGGCATGACAACAAATTCACACCCTGATATACTTGTATCGAAGTAGTGTTGTGCTGTATCATGCAAACATGAATTATATTCTATTTCAAAATCCACGTCATATATAATAACTATCTTATAACCAGTATTGATAGCACCTTCTAGAGAAATACCTTTTGGCGTTTTAACTAGCTCGTACTTCTTTATATTAAGTTTTGCCCTAGCCTTTTTGACTTGCTCTATAATGGGTCTTACCCCTCCTATACATATTTCATAACCTAGTGTAACTTGTTTAAATGTTTCTCCTAAACTGTGATTAATTCCACTCATTTTACGCCCCCTCCATCACCCGTTATTTAAAATTTGCACTGCTCTTGTTACATAGTATTCATGCTTTTCCCCATATGTTCCTTCACTGTAAATTTTCTTCCATTTCAACTTCCTACTAAACAATAAAATAACGCACAGGCGTTTTTATTCCGCTCTGTGCGTTATTTTTAATTACAGCTATTTGCAAGTTCTTTGATTACAAGTTCTTCTACCTCGCGCGCTCCGATCTCTAGCGGAATAGCAAGTTCTGCTATCAAGTGATTCTCTGCAAGTTGCAAGTACTTCTCATCACACGCTGTCACCCTCTTCCCTTCTGCTAGACGCGCTTGTTTACGTTCATAGGAGCTTTTCATAATCTTGACCCATTCTTTGGTGTCATACTTTTTTAGTGCTTGTCTGTAAACTTCTTCGCGCCTTTTTTCATCTACTATTTCTAGAGGCTGAATTGATTTGATTTCTTGAATAAGGGCTAATGCCTCTGCTTTGGACATAATGGGCCTCATAATCATCTTTTGATTGTCTACAGGACTAAAGATTGTACTACTCTTTGCATTGATGGGGCCAAGCGTATAGTATAATCGCTCTTCTGCATCTACTGTACTTTTCATCTTACCAATACTCTCCACACGGCATACCCCGCATGTACCATGCATTACATAATCTCCGACCTCAAACATACTTACTCACCATCCTTTCACTTATCACTCTGCAATTTTTTATAGCAATAGCCCCAACCTTCCAAATGGAGCTTGGGGCCTTGCTATCATTTATCTTTTGAATCCTGTTAGTGGGGCTTCTATACTTATTGTCTCTTAGTTAGTATTTGAAGCCTACCATTATTTATTCTTATTCTAAGTAGCAAAAATTCCCTATGATCCTTTGATCGCATCACTTGAACAACTCACCTTATCTTAAGCTATAAAAAAAACGACTAAAACCTTGATACTTCAAAGTTTTAGTCGTTCTCATAAAACTGGAGATGAAGGGGATCGAACCCTCTACCTCTTGAATGCCATTCAAGCGCTCTCCCAAATGAGCTACACCCCCATGTATAGTTTTATTCTATCACATATTAGTTGTATTTCAATATATTTTTATAAATTTTTCAATTAACTTATTAAGATAAAAAAGAGTAGCTCAGCGGGGGCTAAGTCTACTCTTTGCAATGCTCTATTGTAAAGCAGCTGTTACTGCTTCTAATAATTGAGGTACTTTGATTGATACACCTGTTACAACGTCTGTGTTACCTTCTTCTGTTGATAAAGTAACAGCTGTTGTATCGAAGTTGTTTTCTACTAAGAATGCTGCAACTGCATCAACTTGCTCATTCCATGGTGTTGAACCTTCACCCATGTTGTAGTTGCCATCTTTAGCTTCTTTGTATTTGCTTTTTCCATCTTCCATGATGTAATCAAATTTTACGTTTACTGGTTTACCGTGCTCGAACATTACTTTTGCAGTAGTTGTTCCTTTTTCATCAGCTACTTCACCAACTTTTGCACCTGTGAAACCTTCAGCAATTTCGCCGTTTGCTGCTTCTGTTAATAATGCTTCAACAGCATTTGTATAACCAGCTACTTTGATTGATACGCCTGTGATGACATCTGTGTTACCTTTGTCATTTGTGTATGTAATTTTTGATAAATCGAAGTTGTTTTCTTTAACGAATGCTACGAATGCATCCATTTGCTCGTTCCAAGGTGTGCCACCTTCAACCATCACATATTCACCAGCTGCAGCAGCTTCTGATTTCATTTTACCATCTTCCATACGAACGTCCATTTTTAAATCAACTGGTTGTCCGTTTTCAAATGTGATTTCAGTCACAACTACATCGCCTTTGCCAGCTTCGTAAAGTGATTCTCTTGTTTGTGTACCTGTGAATGCTTCAGCATTCTCTGTACCTTGCTCTTGTGTTTGCTCACTTGGAGTTGTAGCTTTCTCTGAAGAACATCCAGTAAATGCTACCATTGCGCCTAATAATACAGCTAAGTATCTCAGTTTCATAATTCATTACCTCTCAGTAGTTATGTTAATTTGTTATCAATCAAATTATAGCCTATCTCTCGACATTTTTCAACTATTTTTTTCTAATTATGTTTACTCCTACCATCAAAGATACGTTTACCTTATATTCATATCTTTTTTATTTTTCTTATGTATAGCATTCATCTACCCTCTATTGTTTTAGCCTCAACTAACAGGATCTAGGCACTCACTTAATCCTTTACTGCATATTATTTGTATATTTTTTAACCCACAGTATCTTTAAGTCACTTTTTTGACATAAAGATACTGTGTTTGCTATCTCCTCTATTAACTCTTCATCAAATGCCCTCATTGGATTGTACAGGGTCTAAAATATCACATACACTTCCTAAAAAACGTGGTGAACCATAAATAATAAAGCGTGCCTTCCCTTCTCCCGCCTCATCATAGCTACTCTCATAATGATAGCGGATACCACTTTCAGCTGGATAGTCCTTTAGTAGTTCCATTATTTGTTGCGCTTTCTCTGAGGCCTCTTGCGCCTTACAGTATAGATCAATGATTGAGCACATTTGGGCATTTCCCTTGATATCTGTATTGACGCCATCCATAAAATCATAGACAGATTGTGTCACTTCATCACGAATCGATGTCTGCACATTTTCTTGATTCATAAATCCTTTAATATCCTCCTCTGTAAAGCGCCACTGCCCACCAATTTTACGTCCTTTGAGACTACCATCTTTCAGATAGTTTCTAATGGTTCGGCTTGTAAGGGATGTCATCTCAGCAATCTCTTCAACAGAATATAACTTTTCTAATGGACTCATCTTCCCATCTCCTTTTTAAATATTCTTACAATTCTAATTATATCCGATTTTTTTCATAAGTCAACATATTTTTTCCTTACTTTTCTTCTGTTTTCATATATTTTCCTATCCGTTATTCGCCGATCAATTTGTCCGTCATCAAACTATCGTGGATGGGGGTTTTTTACCAAAGAAAAAAGGTAGCCTTCTTTTGCAAGAAGACTACCTTTCCTATGTAAATGCTATTTTTTTAGTTTGCTGATTTCTTACATACTTTGCTGATTACAAATAATGCACCGAGTAATAAAGCAATTGATGTCCCAAGTGTGAGCCATACGTTTGCTGTAAAGCCTGCTACTAGGTAACCTACGAAACAACATGCTGCGACAACTAAAGTATATGGAATCTGTGAAGAAACGTGATCAATGTGATTACATCCTGCACCTGTAGACGAAAGAATCGTTGTATCTGAGATTGGTGAACAGTGATCTCCGAATACTGCACCAGCAAGTGTCGCTGCAAGTGTTGCTGTGATCAGTTCTGGCGCAACTGCCGCACAGATCATTGTAACGATTGGAATCAGAATACCAAATGTTCCCCAAGATGTACCCATTGCAAAAGCAAGTCCGCCTGCTACAAGGAATACGATAGCTGGAATAATTGCTGGTGGCATATTTGATGCTGCTACAAGTCCACCTACGAACTCTCCAGTGCTCAGAAGGTCTCTACATACCCCACTGATTGTCCATGCAAGTGTTAAGATGATAAATGCACCTACCATTGATTTGACACCTGAACCAATGCCATCCATAAACTCTTTGAATGTGATCACTTGACGTGGTACAAAGAGTACGAACGCCACGATGAGTGCCCCAAAGCCTGCAAGTGCAAGTGCACTTCCTGCATCTGTGTTTCCAAAGCCTTCTGCAAGTGTCATGCCACCTTCGAAGTAGCCCCCTACATAAAGCATTGCAAGTACTGCAAAGATAATCAGTGATACAATTGGAATGATCAGATCATATACTTTTCCTTTTGAAGAAATTTTCATTCTTGAAAGCTCATCATCTTCGCCTTCTACTGAACCTTTGATCTCTTTTCCTTCTCTTGCTGCTTTTTCAAACTTAGCCATTGGCCCAAATTCAATATCTGTTGTACACAGTACAACCACCATGATTAATGTTAAGATTGCATACAGGTTAAATGGAATAGTTGCCATAAACGTCTCCATCCCGTTAAGCGGTACACCGTTCACATCTAAGCCACTCATCTGTGAGATCACCGATGCTGCCCAAGATGAGATTGGTGCAATAATACAGATTGGCGCT
>JBOFIR010000257.1:0-7533 GCA_051650265.1 Cellulosilyticaceae bacterium | reverse complement strand
CTTGCTTTAAGAGAAGCTTTTGATAACCCAGTGATCTTTGCAGGTGGCATCTGGACTTGGACAGGTTATGTCATTAACTATGACAAGACTTGGGAGACAGTGAACCCAGCAATGGAGGCGTGTAAAAAGCGTGGAATCCAAGAAGTTATTGCAACGATGTGGGGCGATGATGGTGCGGAGACTGCTATTGATACAGTGATTCCAGGTATGATTCTCTATGGAGAGCATGCTTATAGCACAGGGATTGATGAAGAGTGGATCAATCGTAGATGTCAGTTCCTTACAGGACTAACACTGGATGAATTCAGAAGTATCCAGAAGTTAGATTACATTCCTGGTGTAGAGTCACCAAATGGTGGTTCTGCGAATCCTCATAAGTATCTTCTTTACCAAGATACTTTACTTGGCGCATTTGACTTCTACAAATTTGATGACACATTACCAAGCTACTACGCAGACCTTGGCCGTGAGTTAGCTGCGATTGCAGACAAAGCAGCATACTATGCACCAATGTACCGTATGTACAGCGGACTTGCTGAGGTGCTTTCTTACAAAGCAGATCTTGGTCGCCGTATGATCGCTGCTTACAAAGCAGATGATAAAGCGGCACTTAAAGAGATAGTTGAAGTTGTGATTCCACAAACACAAGGGGCATTAACACGTTTCAAAGATGCACTTCGTGATCAGTGGTATAATGACTGCAAAGGACATGGATTTGAGATTCTTGATGCAAGACTTGGTGGTGTTGCCAATCGTTTAGATACAGCGGCATACCGTATCAAATTGTACCTTGCAGGTAAGATTGATGTGATCGAGGAACTAGCGGAGGAACGTTTGGCGCTTCAACCAGGGCATACGCCTGATGTGGTACCGCATGCGAATCATTATGTGACAACGGCGTCACAGAATGTAACTTCACACGGTTGATAGGAAAGAGGGGGCTCCGTATGGAGGCCCCTCTTTTTGTTTTCGGCATTGCCGCGGGTAATCGCTGACGCTCTTGGGGCAAAGATGGAGAGGCATATACCTAATGCTACAAGTCTTTGTGAGAGATGCTTCGCTAGATAGGGCTGACGCCGTAGGAAAGAGCTGGCAGCCTAAACGTGTATGAACGGCAAGGGATGGTACTAGGCGAAGAGTTGGCGAAAAATATTGTGGAGTTATCCCTAGAAAGGTGTGTGTAGGGGGATAATTCTGTGGGTAGTTTTGAAAAATATGTGTTGTATTGTGGAAAAGGAGAGGTATGGAGATGAAGAGAATTGAAGAGTTGGATAAGAATTTTGCCTGGGGTGGCATTGGGCGTAGTGATTTGCGTTGGATTGATGTAGCGGAGGATGATAGTGAGGTAGAGGTGTATGGTACGCCGGGGTGTAAGCGTATTTGGACGCGTATTGAGGCTGAACGTATCGGCGAGTTTGCGGAAAATATTCAGAATCTGGGTGTTATGACGAGTGGTGTGAGGTTGAAGTTTAGAACGAATTCTAATTATGTGGCGATTAAGGCGATTCTAGGATCAAAAAATAGAATGCCGCACATGCCGGATACAGGCATTAGTGGGTTTGACTTGTATTGTCGTGGAGAGGGTATGCGTGAATATAAGTATTGCAAGACGTTTAATCCAGATCTTGCGCTTGATGTAGAGGATCGAGAGCCTGTGACAGTGGGTGAGTGTTTACTTTGGACGAGAGAGTGGCGAGATATTGTCATCAACTTCCCTTTATACAATGGTGTGGAAGAAGTGATGATTGGGATAGAGGAAGGTGCTGAACTTGCGTCTCCAACACCATATATTCATGAAAAGCCTATCTTGTTCTATGGCTCGTCTATTACACAGGGTGGATGTGCGTCAAGGCCGGGTAATAGTTATCCTGCACTTGTATCGAGATGGCTTGATTCTGACTTTATTAACCTTGGATTTAGTGGTGGGGCAAAGGGCGAGCAGGAGATGGCACGTTATATTGGTGAAAAAGATGTGAGTGTTGTCGTTGTAGACTATGATCATAATGCACCTTCTTTGGAACATCTTAAAGAAACACATGAAGCCTTTTATCAGACAGTGCGTGAGATGAAGCCTGGGGTTCCGATTGTATTGATTTCTAAGCCAGACTTCGATGGGGACCCAGTGGGTAATGGGCAGCGACGCGCAGTGATCAAGAAAACTTATGATCATGCGAAGGCGATGGGTGATGAGGCGGTTTATTTCATAGATGGGCAGACGCTCTTTGGCGAAGAGAGACGTGATAGCTGTACTGTGGATGGATGTCATCCAAATGATCTTGGGTTCATGCGTATGGCTGAGGTGATCTATCCAGTGCTGAGTCAGATTTTACATAGCGGTGCTTATACGATTCCTTATATTGACCTAGATAAGCGGGAAGACCTTCAGGTAGTAGTTGACCGTGAAGTAGGACTTTATCTTGGGCATCCTACGACGACCATGTTGGCTGACCAAAAGACAATCTATACGGTCTATCCAAAAGGACATGGTACAGGGGAGATTGTGCTTAAGAAGAGTGAGGATGCGGGCAAGACTTGGTCGGATCGTCTCCAGGTGCCAAAGAGCTGGGCAGATAGCAAAGAGACGCCTATTTTGTATCAGATGGAGAGACCAGATGGGGGTGTGAGGATTCTCCTTACATCAGGTATTCCTACAGAGGCGGGTGGATTTAAATTAGCTTATTCGGATGATGCGGGTGAGACGTGGTCAGAGTTTAAGACGTATTATGATGAGCGTCAGATCATGGGTGTTGTTGCTTTTGCAAGTTTGATCAGGCTCAAGCAGGAAGATGGTGAATGGGATAATAAGTGGATGGGGCTTTTCCATGATCATGCCTATCGTAACTACCGTGTATTTCTAAGCTTTGGTGAAGATGGGGAGCTTGTGGTTTCACCACCAGAAACTTATATCAAGCATCGTGAGATTGAGGCAATGGCAGGACTATGCGAGCCATGTGCATTGAGATCACCAGATGGTAAGGAAATTGCAATCCTCTTTAGGGGGAATCACAAAGTGACCAGTTCTATGGTGATTGTATCCTATGATGAAGGGCGTACTTTTAGTAAGCCAAAAGAAGTAGCAGGTGCACTCCGTGGGGAACGTCATCAGGCGAAGTATGATGTGATCTCAGGCAAGCTACTCGTGACATTTAGATCTTATGGGATTAGACAAAATCCAGATGATAGACACTGGGTAGCATGGGTTGGCAGTTATGAAGATCTTGTAAGAGGCAGACAAGGTGAGTGTCGTATGTGCCTCAAGAAAAATATTGGAACAGTCTCTTGGAATGGTAATGACGGGGACTGTGGTTATGCAGGGATTGAGCAAATTGTAGATAGCAAGTCTAACGAGTATGGGACTTATATTCTGACATCCTATGGTCATTGGGATGCTGATGAAGTAAATCATGAGCCATATATTATGGCGGTAAGATTTAAGTTAGAGGAGATTCTAGCCTCCAAATAAATAGAGTAATAGCGTTAATAAAAAAGTTCCTTCTAGATGAGTAGAGGGAACTTTTTTGCTTCAAAATAGAGTAAAAATGTATAGATGGTGGGAAATAGTAAGGGTGTGTGAGTTAAATTAGGGGAAATAATATAAAGCAAAAATTAACAAATAATGGAATTAAATTGTACAATAATAACAAATGGGTGTTGGGAAAAACAAGTGAGATAGCTTAAATAACTAACTAATTTTAACAAAAATATATAAAATTATAAAATATTTACAAAAATACTTTTCAAATAGTAGGAAATATAGTAATATAAATTTAAATAAATTATTAATAAATTATATAAAATTAAAGTTTATTAAACATAATTAAAAAAATTAGGAGGAAGGCTTTATAGAAAAGACAAAAGAAAATAAAAAATTTATTAAGGGGGAAGATGATGATGTTTAAAAAAATGAAAAAAATCATGTCATTAGGCTTAGCTGCAACAGTACTACTTGTAGGTTGTGGTGGAAGTACGACAAAGAATGAAAGTGCTGAGACAAGTGGTGATGCGACGAATGGTACAAGTACCAAAACGGAGCAATCAAGCGATCTAGTTGTGATCCGTTTTGGAAGCCATGCTGGGAACTCTATGAATCCTGATTACAAAGATCCTGTAACAGGGGAGTACTCTATGAGTGAAGAGGAGAGAGAAATTAGACTTGCAGCCATGCAAAAAGTTAAAGATGAACTTAATGTTCAAATTGAATGGGTGCAATATCCGGGTGATACAACAGAGACTTTATTACAAAGTGTTATGGCAGGAGATCCAATCGCAGATGTTGTTAACCTTTATACAAACTCTCAAGCGACAATCTTAGGACAAAACGTCCTCCAACCTCTTGATGAATATGCGGATTTATTAGGGGAGAATCCACCGGATAAAATTTATGATAAGTATTACTTTATGTCGGTATCTGGAGGTGGGGTACATCCTTTATCGCCACTTTTCTTTAATATTAGTTACATAGAACAAGTAGATGCCCTCAAAGAAAATGGCAAAACTGTTTATCCAACAGATCTTTATAAAGAAGGCAAATGGACATGGAGTGTGTTTGAAGAGTACTTAGCAAAAATCGATGCACACTTTGCAAATAGCCAAGCACCAGAAAGACCGGAAAAAAGAATCGATGCTTTCATAACAGACTATAGTGAGACACTCTACAATGCAATACATGCTGCAGGTGGTGCAGTGTATGGTAATGATGGACTGGGGGTTGAGTCTCAAGAAGTTATTGATTCAGTAGCATTTGTACAACGCTTAATCGATAAAAAACTTCTTAAGAGTGAAGTTGTTGAAGGAACAAGTGATGTGCCTTGGAACTTCCAAGAAGAACCATTCAAAAAAGGTGAATCAGTATTTACAAACCTTGAGGACTGGCGTCTTGGTGGATCTGTAGCAGCAGCAGCAGAGCGTGGTCAATCTATCGGATTTATTCCTTTCCCAAGACCAGATAGTATGGCATTTGATGATCCAGCTTACCAACAGCTTCGTACAGGTGGTGAGTCATGGGGAATCTTAAGAGGTGTTGATCCGGAGAAGATTCCGCTTGCTATAGAGGCATACTTCTTATACAACCAAGAAAAAGGTCGTCTTGAGAAAGAATTAGCTGGTGATGTAGAGGCTAAAGGTAAGATTTTTATTCCAATTGACTTATTCCACCCAGAAATCGGTGCTGATATGGAAGAGATCTACTACGAAAGTACAGCAAGAACAGTTGTTAATGAGTTTGCAAACATGACAGGTGTTTACTGGAGATTCGTTGATGTAGCAGGTGATTCACTTTATGGTGTAGATGGTTCACCAAGATATGAAGTAGCAATCAAGGCTAAAAAAGCTATCATGGAAGATCGTATTGCAGAAATCCAAGCAATTCTTAATACAACAGAAGCTAAAGATAACATTAAACCAAAATTTGAATCAGTAGAAGGAACAACACCTTATGCATTCCCTAAAGGAACAGATCCAGTATCAATCAAATGGAATGAGAAATTCACAGCAACAGATAATATTGATGGTGGATTAGATATGTCAAAAGCAGCATTTGATATTTCAGCAACAGATTTCAACACTGTAGGTGTTTATAGTAAGGGTGTAGTTGGTGCAATCAAAGACTCTGCAGAAAATGAAGGTAAAGTAAATCTTGATATCATTATCTATGATGCAGACAATAAAGAAGTACCTACAGTAACACTTAAAGAAGAATCTAGAAAGATTGCAATTGATGAGGATAGTGCTAAAATTAACTGGGCAGGTGACTTTGTAGAAGTAGCAGCAGATAAAGATGGTATTGATCTTAAATCCAATATCACAGCTGATTTATCAGAGCTTGATACAACAGCAGCAGGGACTTATACAGTGGCGCTTACTGTAACAGACTTTGCGGGCAATGTAACGACTGTAGAAGCAGCAGTAGTTGTAGAGTAAGAAAAAAGAGTGTCACAAAACGAGAAAACTTGTTTTGTGACACTCTTTTTGCGTGGATAAGGTCTTGCTATTGATTCGATGAGTAAGCTAAAAAATGCTAATGTAGAGTTAAAAGTAAATTTCAACTTTCAAACGTTGTGCAATAAAACCTATTAAAAAGGGGTTTGATACTTGTAAATGCATGAAAAACACAAAAAAATACTTAAAATTATTTAAAAATTTAAAAAAACTCTTTCAAAATTAGATAAATTATAGTAAAATAAATTTACAAAAACATTCACATGTTTTTAATAATTTTAGTTTTTTGTAAATTAGATAAATTTGGTTAAAATGATTCTAGGGAACTATCTATAACACAAAAAAAACTAATGATTAAACTAAACTTTACAAGGGGGATAATGTACATGTTTAAACGCGTTAAAAAAATCATGTCATTAGGTTTAGCTGCAACTATGTTACTTGTTGGTTGTGGTGGTAGTACTGGTACAGCAACTAAAAATGAAGATGCAGGTACAAGTACAGGAACAAAAGCGGAGAAGTCTAGCGAGCCAGTAGTCATCAAATTTGGTAGCCATGCTGCTAACAGTATGAATCCAGACTACAAGGATCCAGTAACTGGTGAATTGGCGATGGGTGAGGAGGATAGAGAAGCTATCCTTGGTGCAATGCAAAAAGTTAAAGATGAACTTAATGTTCAAATCGAATGGGTTCAATATCCTGGAGATGTAACAGAAAGTTTATTACAAAGTGTTATGGCAGGGGACCCAATTGCTCATGTTGTAAACCTTTACACGAACTCTCAAGCAACAGTATTAGGACAAAACGTTCTTCAACCACTTGATGATTATGCAGAATACTTAGGAGAGAACCCTCCAGCAAAAATTTATGGTAAAAACTACTTCATGATGGTAGGTGGTGGACAGACTCATCCATTATCACCATTATTCTTCAACATCAACTACATTGAGCAAGTTGATGCACTCAAAGAAAACGGTAAAACTGTTTACCCAACTGACCTTTACTTAGATGGTAAATGGACATGGAGTGTATTCGAAGATTACTTAGCGAAGATTGATGCACATTATGCAAATAGCCAAGGTCCAGTAAGACCTGAAAATAGAATTGATGCTTACAGAACAGACTATAGTGAGACTGTTTACAATGCAATCCATGCAGCTGGTGGTGCAGTATACGGTGATGATGGTCTCGGTGTAGAATCTCAACCAGTACTTGATGCAGTAGCATTCGTACAAAGATTAATTGACAAACGTCTCTTAACTTGTGAAATTATTGAAGGTACAAGTGATACACCTTGGAACTCACAAGGTACACCTTGGCTTTCAGGTGAGTCAGTATTCACAAACCTTGAAGACTGGCGTTCAAGTGAAGCATCAGCAAAAGCAGCTGAGCGTGGCCAATCTATCGGATTCATTCCTTTCCCAAGACCAGATAGCATGGCATTTGATGATCCAGCTTACCAACAGTTACGTACAGGTGGTGAGTCATGGGGTATCTTAAGAGGTACAGATCCTGAGATTATTCCTCTTGCAATCCAAGCATTTAATATGTATTGGGAAGAGCGTTGGGGTATGAATAAAGAAAAAGAAGAGTCAG
>JBOFIR010000256.1:0-5090 GCA_051650265.1 Cellulosilyticaceae bacterium | reverse complement strand
CGAATGTAGAGACGTTCAAAGAAGTCTATAATGCAGAATCTGCAGAAAGACTACTGAGTAAAGATTATGACTACGTAGTAGATGCCATCGATATGGTGACCTCTAAGATTGACCTCATTGTAAGGTGCAAAGAGATGGGAATACCTATTATGAGTGCTATGGGAGCAGCTAATAAGCTGGATCCTACAAAGCTTGAAGTCACAGATATCTATAAGACGAGCGTATGTCCACTTGCAAAGGTACTACGTCATGAGCTCAAAAAACGCCGTGTTAAAAAGCTAAAAGTTGTTTACTCAAAAGAGCAACCAATCAAGCCAATACAACTTGAGACAAGTGATGTGAGAAGAGAAGTCCCTGGTTCAGTTGCTTTCGTACCATCTGTATCAGGACTTATTATCGCAGCTGAGATTGTAAGAGAGATTGTAAGTACAAAAAAAGCCTGAGAAGCCTACCCTCTTCTCAAGCTTTAGTTTTATATTATTATAGTGGTAATGGTGTGATCGTTAATGTGTAAGGGATTTGTATAGTTTGACTAGCATTAGGGTCTTTTAATGCATTGTAGAATGGGTCAGGGTCAAGTGGGTTATGAGGAATAATACTACCATCACTTGTTACTATAAATTCAGTTCCTGGTGTAATTAATACAGTGTAGGGTGGTGTAGTAGGAAAAATATCACATTCGTAGCAACTATAGCCCAGAGGCATCTCTATATTGATAGAGCTAGCAGCAGAGAATGCAGTATATTTCTCAGGATCAAAATTTTTAGAAGGAGAAAAACGTTCAGCTACAGCGTTGTAATAGATTGGGCCTTCTAGTTCAAGTAGGTAAATTTTGGATGTGCAACTTAATGTCTTGCTAGGATCATTGTCGTCCACATAAATCAAAGAATTTTTGAGTTGTATTTCTTTATCTAGGTGTAGTGTGGAACTATCTAGTGAGAGATGGGTTGCATAGATTGGTGGATCTGTGATGACATAACCAACAGGAACCTGAATCGCCGCTACAAATGTAAAAACTTGAGGTTCAGCAGGTGTAAATGCGCAGGGATTACCCATAATAAACGCCCCTTTCAAGATTAAAACAAAAATAAGAAGCACTTTTAGTAGATTTGAGGTAGGGAATAATAGGCTAAAAGTTGCTTACTAATAATATATTCCAGATATTTAAAAAGGTGTTTCGTTATAAAACAACTTACAAAACAAAATAATAGAGATATAGGCAATAGCGTTCTAAGGTAAATGAAATAGGTATATACTGGTAAACAAGGAAAAGGGTGTGGTTAAAATGTGGGAGTGGATCAAAATGGAGTTCTTTACAAATAAAGTAATAATGATAAATTTCATAATGAGTGTGAGTGCTATGCTAATAATCATGATACTTAAAGCATATACACTTAGACTCTTTAGAAGAAAAAATCAAGATTTAAATAAAGCCTATATGAGTAAAAAAATCATCGGATCAAGCTATTTGGTGATTGGCATTATTGCCATACTTATTATATGGTATGATTCTTCACAGTATATCGTCGCATTTATTGGGCTTTTTTCAGCAGGTATGGCAATCGCCATGAAAGATATTTTGCTTAATGTGATTGGAGGATTATATATATTATGGGCAAGTCCTTTTAAGGTAGGGGATCGTATAGAGATTGCTGGTCAGATGGGAGATGTGATAGATGTCAGGCTGATGCAGTTTAGTATGCTTGAGATTGGAAATCGTATCTCAGGAGAACAGAGTACTGGAAGAATTATACATATTCCTAATATGCAAATTTTTAATTTCCCATTAGCAAATTATGAAAAAGGATTTCGTTTTATATGGAATGAGATGGTCGTACCTATTGACCGTACAAGTAATTGGGAAATGGCAAAAGAGATGATCTATCATCTATTAGAGCAGGAAACTCATGAAATGATCGAAGCAGCTCAGTCACAGATTGAGGAAGCTGGAAAGAAGTATTTGATTTATTATAACAACCTTACACCGATTATCTATACAGAGCTTAAGGACAATCATGTTGTACTGACTATTAGGTATCTCTGCGAACCACGAAAAGCAAGGATGACAGAGCATCAATTATGGGAAGCAATCCTTAAAACTTTTGAAAATCATCCTGATATTCGATTAGGATAAATACATACCAATAAAAAACTACATTCTAAATGGGGTGTAGTTTTTTGTTATAAATAAAGTGTAAATAGATGTATAAAATATAGTTAAAATTTTATAATTTTGTGTTAATATAAAAATAACGTACTTTTAAGGGGAGGAAATAGCTACATGAAAAAGAAAGCAGCGGTTGTTTATAAACTCATTGAGAGGTGGACACCACTTCTAGCGAGTTGGATTGAAGTAGAGTTCATCGAAGCAGATCAGGGAAGAGATGTTTGGGAAGTTGAAGGGGTCAATAAGCAGATTGTCTTACGAGGAAATAATGTTATTAGTTTAGCATTAGCCTATCATTATTATTTGCGAGAACACTTGAAACTCAATATTTCTTGGTGCGGTGACATGCTCACTTTGCCAAAGCAGATCTCGCTACCAAAATACAAACATAGACAGGTTGTTGAGCAAAAACTGAGGACTTACTTTAACTACTGCACATTTAACTATACAGCATCGTGGTGGGACTGGGAGCGTTGGGAGCGAGAGATTGATTTTATGGCATTAAATGGGATTAATATGCCACTTTCTGTGGTAGGTGTTGAGGCCGTATGGTATGAAGCGCTTCTTAAGGTAGGTCTTACGGATGAAGAGGCGAGGAGCTTCTTAGTAGGACCGGCCTTCTTGGCGTGGCAATGGATGACGAATATCGAAAGTTATTGTGGTGCACTACCAAAGAACTGGATTACAAAAAGGCTAGAACTTGGGAGAAAGATACTTGCAAGACAGAGAGAGTGGGGGATGCAGCCTATTGGGCAAGGTTTCTCTGGATTTGTACCCAGATGCTTCATGGAGAAGTTTCCTGAAGCGAGTATTGCCAAGGAGCGGGGGTGGTGTAGTTTTGAGGGGACAGCTCAGCTTGATCCACTAGACCCACTTTTTGAAAGGTTTGGAAAGGTATTTTTAGAAACGCAGAGAGAGCTTTTAGGCGCGTATCACTTCTATGCAGCAGATCCATTCCATGAAGGGTATCCACCTTTTGAAACAAAGGATTACCTTAATGGCGTAGGACAGGCTATCTACAGTTTATTTGATACATTTGACCCAACAAGTGTATGGGTGATGCAAGCATGGTCTATCCGTGAGCAGATTGCAACAGTTGTACCAAAAGACAGACTGATTATTCTGGATCTCAATGGTAAAACCTCTCAGAATAAGGATTACTTCTGGGGATACCCATTTATTACAGGCAAGCTCCACAACTTTGGAGGACGTATCAATCTCCATGGGGATATGGAGATGACTGCAAGTAATGAGTTTAAAATACTTCAGGAAGTCGCACCACATATATGTGGGACAGGCCTCTTTATGGAGTCCATTATGCAGAATCCGATTTATTATGATCTTGCTTTTGAGATGATGACTGTAAGCTATAAGGTAGATCTCAATCAGTGGGTCAAGGCTTATCCAAGGAGACGCTATGGTATAAGTACACCAGAACTAGAAGAGGCATGGTGCCATCTTCAAAGAACGATCTATCAGCCGGGAACAGATGGCGTAGAGAAAAGTTCTATTATCTGTGCGAGACCAGCTGTGGAAGTCAAAAAGTCTGGGCCTAATGATGGCTTTGCCATTCATTATGATAATAAAGAGCTACTAAGAGGCATTCAATTATTGGTAGGACAAGCTGAGGATGGGTGCCTATCTGATGGGTATAGATATGATATTGTAGATCTTACAAGACAGCTTTTGAGTAACCATGGTCAGAAGATTCATGAGGCGTTCAAGGTAGCATTTTATGAGAGAAACATTGAAGCGGTACACTCGGCAAAAGCACGTTTCTTGGGAATGCTAAGTGATGTGGATCGGTTGTTAGATACCAGAGCTGAGTTTCGCTTTGAGAAGTGGGTGAGCGATGCGAGAAGTTGGGGTGAAACGGCAGAAGAAAAAGACCTCTATGATAAGAATGCTTCCATGCTCGTCACATTGTGGGGGCCAGAACAGAATGCGAGTATTTTTGACTATGCATGGAAAGAATGGGCAGGGTTGATTAGTGGTTACTATGCGATGCGCTGGGCGAAATTCTATGACATGATAGAAGGTGTTCTAGAAAGAGGAGAAGTATATCAAGAGGATGACCTGCCGAAAGTCTATGAGCGTGAGACGCTTAAAGCCAATGCATTCTATGAGGCACTCTATGAAGCGGAATGCCAATGGATTCATACACCAAAGACGTTTGGAGACCATACACATCAAGATGAACTGAGCTGTGTCAAAGAAATACTTAAAAAATACGCACAAGAAATTTGTGCCTAAAGGAGCGCATACATATGACAGCATTAAAAATTACAACATTTAATATTCGCTATGACTGTGGACATGATGGAAAAAATAATTTTGAATACCGAAAGCAACATATCCTAGGGAAGATTCAGGATGAGTCACCAGATCTTATAGGGTTTCAAGAGGTGTTACCACATGTTCTTGACTGGCTTAAAGAAAATCTGATTGATTACACTGTAGTAGGTTGTGGTAGAGGTACTGATTATCAAGATGAGGCCAATGTCATTGCATTCAAAAAAGAGAGTTTTGAGCTCTTTGGATTAGATACATTTTGGTTATCACCAACACCAAAACAGCCAGGCAGTCGTTTTGAAAAACAAAGTGGATGCCCGAGAATTTGTACAGTTGCCCTTCTCAAACATCATGAGCTGGCAGTACCTATTCGCTTCTATAATACCCATTTGGACCATGAAAGTAGTGAGGCACGTGTACTAGGAATGACAAGTATACTCGAACGTATGGCACAGGACCGAGAGGCATTTAAGACACCTATGATTTTGACAGGAGATCTCAATGCAGAGCCTGGAACACCTGAAATTGATGGCCAGATGCCAACCCCTTTTTCATTCCGCCCATTCAGCCCGGTTGGCGCAGATGACCGAGCCGGGTGAAGAAGTGCTGGCTCTTGCGCTGGTGAAAGTGG
>JBOFIR010000255.1:0-3297 GCA_051650265.1 Cellulosilyticaceae bacterium | reverse complement strand
TCGCTTCATGGAATTTTTCTTCATACTTTGGAAGTTCTAAAAGAAGTGCCTTTTCTTCATCTGTTAAGGCCTCTGTACTCGCATGCCCTTTAGCAAACTCTAAGCTTGTAATACAGTTTTTGATACGATCCAGACCATTCTTAGCAGCTTCCATGAGTTCTCCACTGAAGTTGAGTGGACTTCTATAATGTGCACTCAGCATAAAGAATCTCACCACATCGTAGCCATAGGCTTCGCCTACTTCTCTTAGCGTCTTGAAGTTGCCAAGTGATTTGGACATCTTACGATTATCGATATTAAGGAAGCTATTGTGCATCCAATAGTTTGAGAATGTCTTACCATTTGCAGCTTCACTCTGTGCCACTTCATTCTCATGGTGTGGGAATACAAGGTCTTCCCCACCTGCATGAATGTCGATTGTTTCTCCAAGATACTTTTTAGCCATTGCAGAACACTCGATATGCCAGCCTGGACGTCCATCACTCCAAGGACTTCCCCAATATGGTTCTCCTTCTTTCTTAGGTTTCCAAAGAACAAAGTCCATAGGATTTTTCTTTTGATCTGCTACTTGAATACGTGCACCTGCTTCAAGTTCGTCTAATACTTTCTTAGATAGCTTACCATAGTCAGAAAAAGCCTCTGTATCAAAGTATACTGTACCCTCTACTTCATATGCAAACCCTTTTTTAATAAGTGTTTCAATCATTTCAATAATTTCATCCATTTCATTTGTAACGCGTGGATGTACTGTAGCAGGCTTGACATTGAGATGGGCTGCATCAGTGAGCGTCTCTTCGATGTAGTAAGTTACAAGTTCATCTGTTGTCTTACCTTCTTCATTTGCCTTTTTGATGATCTTATCATCTACATCAGTGAAGTTTTGAACAAAGTTCACATCGTATCCTACGCTCTCAAGATAGCGTCTTACTGTATCAAATACGATATATGGTCTAGCATTCCCAATATGAATGAGATTGTATACTGTTGGTCCACAAACATACATTCTTACTTTGTCTTGTTCGATTGGTTTAAACTCTTCTTTTTGTTTTGTTTGCGTATTATAAATCTTGATCATTGTCATTTCCTTTCTTTGGTTCATCTTCTCTATAATCAGCACATACATGCTTTCCTGCACAATCTTCAATCATACAATGATGTACATGCGACTTATCACATATTTGATGGGCTTCTAAACTCTCAATTTTCTCTTCCATCGCTTCGAGTGCATTTTTCACACGACAAATTTCCATCTGGATTGGATCTGGCACCCCTATTTGATCAAGACACGTACATGGATTCACCTTTTGCCCCTTGCGTCTTACAACCTTACCCGGTATGCCCACCACAGTGCAGTCTTCTGGTACTTCTTGAAGTACTACTGCATTGGCTGCAATCCGTGAATTATCGCCTACTTTGAAGGGTCCTAACACCTTAGCCCCGGTACTAATCATGACATTATTCCCAATAGTAGGATGTCTCTTACCATGATCTTTGCCTGTTCCTCCAAGGGTGACACCATGATAGATCGTCACATTTTCACCTATTTCACAGGTCTCACCTATCACAACCCCCATACCATGATCAATAAAAAGTCCTTTTCCAATCTTGGCTCCTGGATGAATCTCTATACCCGTTAGCCCTCTTGCAACCTGGGAAATACACCTTGATAAAAAATACCATTTTCTATTATACAGCTTATGTGCTGTTCTGTGAAATAAAATAGCATAAAAACTTGGATACAAGAATACTTCCGCTGATGTTTTAATTGCTGGGTCTCTGTCTTTGATGACTCTTATTTGCTCTTTAATAAATCCCATAATCGTCCCCCTACCTAAATAAAAACATAATAAAAACCCTACCTCCTATTCAGAGGCAAGGTTTACTCGCGGTTCCACTCTGATTAAAGCATGCTTCCTAAAAGACATACCTCATCTCATTGCCTTAACGTGGCACCTACGTCATATACTACTCTTAGTTCGTATATGCAGCTCCAGAATGCACTTCGCAATCCTACTTATAAGACTCTTACAGCCTAGAAGTCTCTCTCTGAAATAAGTCGTGATTACTACTCTTTCCTTCAATGCTTTTCATTTCTATTCATGATACAACCTCAGACATTCACTGTCCCTACGTTGTTCTACTTTAGTGTATTCTCCAAGCTTTTACTCTGCTACTAAAGATTATTCTATCATTCCTTATTCACTAAAGCAATAGCCTGACTTGCAATACCTTCCTTAGCACCAGTAAATCCAAGTCCTTCTTCTGTCGTTGCTTTCACATTAATTTGATCTACTGACACACCTAGTGCTTGTGCAATATTCTCTCTCATCTGCATGATATGAGGTGCCATCTTTGGTGCTTGTGCAATAATTGTTGCATCTACATTATGAATTGTAATATGTTCATCTTGGAGCAACTGCCCTACGTTCTGTAGTAGCTTAATACTAGAGATCCCTTTGTAAGCTGGATCTGTATCCGGAAAATGCTTGCCAATGTCTCCTAGTGCAGCAGCACCTAGCAATGCATCCATAATCGCATGTACCACAACGTCTGCATCTGAATGACCTAACAGTCCCACTTCATGTGGAATCACCACGCCACCCATGATGAGGTCACGCTCTTTCACTAATTTGTGCACATCATAGCCCATTCCTATTCTTAACATGTTTCTTACCTTCCTTATCTTCAGTGAATCTTACCTTTTATTATCTTAATATGTTTTTTCAAAAAAAGATAGCAGCTTCATAAAAATAGCTCAAGAAGATTCTCTCATAAAAAAAGACCAATGACCTAATAAATTTATTAGGTCATTGGTCTTTTTCTAATTCCCCTTTACCGTGTCCAGCGGTTTAAGTGAAAAACAAAAGACACTATCTATCAGATAGTGTCTTCTAATGGCGGAAGAGGGAGTCGAACCCCCGACACCATGGGTATGAACCATGTGCTCTAGCCAACTGAGCTATTCAGCCATATGGTCGCTGCAGGGCTCGAACCTGCGACCCCCTGCTTGTAAGGCAGGTGCTCTCCCAGCTGAGCTAAGCGACCGTAATTAATAATGCTTGTCCTTATTAAAAGAACAACGACCCAGAAGGGACTCGAACCCTCGACCTCCGCCGTGACAGGGCGGCGTTCTAACCAACTGAACCACTGGGCCATATTAAATTTTAAAGATACAGGGGCAGTAGGACTTGAACCCACGACATCCGGTTTTGGAGACCGACGTTCTACCAACTGAACTATACCCCTATATTAAACTCCCCGAGTAGGGTTCGAACCTACGACCCTTCGGTTAACAGC
>JBOFIR010000254.1:0-9553 GCA_051650265.1 Cellulosilyticaceae bacterium | reverse complement strand
TATACAGTGGAAATTCTTATGCTCATTTTTGGAGGATATTTTACTTTCTTTGCAAAAGACAGATTGCCTACTTACTATGATGAAAATAAGATCAGCTACTATAGCCACGGCATATTTCGAATGAACCTCTGCGGTGTCAAATTCAATAATAGTAATTGGCAACATATCGTGAAAGTGGCACAGCTTTCGATTATGAGTGTTTTTGCAATATTTCCTGCTATATATTTTGTGATGCAGTCTTTTTATCCGTTGCTTTGGCAAAAGGGTCAGGGCGTATTGACTCTTAGTGCTGCCTTTATTATGTTTGTTCCTATGTATATAGTTGGAAAGAAATATGAATGATCTCTATTTATAGCAAGGATCTTGTTCTTGCAAAATCCAAATGTGTGCTGAGTATAGGCCTATCAAGGGTGAGTGGTGAAGTGCAACTTCAAGTTGCGCTTATGCAAATAGAGGTTGGTGGTCATAACCCATATAGCTCTGGTACCATTAGAACATACTAATTAAGAAAAGAGGTTTTAGATGATGGGTTTTGCTGAAAATTTAAAGTTAATAAGAAATGAGAAGAATATCTCACAAGAAAATCTCGCAGAGATTATGGGTGTAAGCAGGCAAGCGGTATCAAAATGGGAACAAGGCAGTGGTTATCCAGAGATGGAGAAATTATTATTACTTGCTAAAGAACTGAACATATCACTAGATTATTTGATGCTAGGGGAGGTAGAGTACACGCAGCAAAAGCAGCAACAGGCTATGCCGACCAATATCGTTGTACCAACAGGAAAGATTACAATCAAGTCGGCAGATAGTAAGTCAATTGTTAACTGTTATAAGGTGCTGGCATCACGTGTAATGTATAAAGCAAAAGAGGATGAACCCCAGTATTGGCTCATTGGGGTAAATAATGGCGCCTTCTGGGGTGAAAAGTCTATGGTACTTGGTTGGTATAGAGATGAAGAGCAGATCGCAAGAGAGATGGATGAAATAGCACAAGCAATTAAAAAAGGCATAGCAGCATATGAGTTAAAATATGCAGTGCAAGTTAAAAATAAGAAGTTACGTGTGAAGATAGAAGATTAGTAGGAAAAGACCCAACCGTTTAACAAGGTTGGGTCTTTTTTTTGCCTTATAAAATCCTTATAAATACCCTTTAAAGTATTCCGTATAGTCAAAAGGATATAAGGAGAGGGATTGAGCATGGCAAAGATAATAGAAACACATCATCTATGTAAGAAGTTTAAGGGGCAAATGGCCAATGACCAGATTGCGCTATCTGTAGAAGCGGGAACGATCTATGGCCTACTTGGGCCAAATGGTGCAGGCAAGTCTACATTATTAAAGATGCTAACAGGTATGCAGACACCTGACTGTGGCGATATTCTTTTTGAAGGGCGTCCATTTGAAAGAAAAGATTTGAGTCAGATCGGTTCATTGATAGAAGGTGCGCCGATTTATGAAAATCTGACAGCACGGGAAAATCTGAAGGTGAGAACTTTGATGTATGGCTTACCAGACACACGAATCGAAGAAGTTTTAAAATTGGTGGACTTAACAGATACAGGTAAGAAAAAAGCTGGGAAGTTTTCTATGGGGATGAAGCAGCGTTTGGGTATTGCGATCGCACTTTTGAATAAGCCTAAGTTACTGATTTTAGATGAGCCGACCAATGGACTAGATCCTATTGGAATCAGCGACCTCAGAGTATTGATACGATCATTCACAGAGGAAGGCATGACGGTCATTATTTCTAGCCATATCTTATCAGAGATTGAGCAGATCGCAGATGATATTGGTATTATGGTGAAAGGAAAGTTGTGGTACCAAGAAAAGGTGACAGCAGCTCATCAGTTAGAAAATCTATTTATGGAGATTGTAAGAACGGCAGGTGGTGACCATGCTTAAGTATGTGAGTGCAGAGCTTTTAAAACTGAAAAGAAGCTTCAACCAGAAAGTGAGTTGGATTGTACCATTGGTAACGGTACTTATTAGTTATGGATTGATGGGTAGGATCTATGCTTTTAGTGTGGCGTATAACTGGTGGTATATCTTATTTCTACCTTTTTGTATGACGTATAGTGCAGTGACACTTGTGAGAAAAGACCAAAGAAAGAATTATCATGGTTTGATGGGGATCGCAAAAGATAAGAAGAAGATCTGGTATGCGAAGATCGTAGTCGGTACTTTGTATTGAGTAGCAGCCAATATGATTTTCTTTGTCATCATGCTCATAGGAAGTAGGGTGTTGGGATTGTATGTGATGCCTGTAGAGCAGGCTTTTGTAGGAAGTGTGATACTTGTGGTGACTTTCGCATGGCAGGTTCCGCTATGGATGTTTATCGGACAAAAGATGGGTGTGGCGCTCTCTGTACTACTTAGTGTGATATGTAACATGGTCATTGCGTGTGTGTGCGCTGTAGAAAGTTTTTGGTGGATTCCATTTGCGATTCCTGCTAGGCTGATGTGCCCGACCATCGGGGTGTTGCCAAATGGTTTGTTGGTGGAAGAATCAAGTAAGTATTTGGCAGATCCGAGTGTCATTGTGCCAGGGATACTCATTACTATCGTTTTATATGGCATTGTATCATGGATGACGGCCTATAGATTTGGTCAAAAAGAGGTGTAGTGATGAAAGGATTCGTGAGAAATTATAAGGCAGAACTTTATCAAATGCTACATTCGAAGCTTTTACTGGTACATTTGGTGGTGCCACTAATTGGTATTCTTTTATTTACAAGCTATTATAGCTACGTGCCTTGGAATGATGTCGATCAAGTTGCTACCTATTTGCAGGTAGTGGCCATGGCTTTTCCTATACTCATTGCGATTGTGATAGGGATGGACTATGAAGAAGAGAAACATGCTGCTTATTTTCAGAGGCTATTAACTGTACCATACAGTAGAAAGCTAGGGCATCTGAGTAAACTTTTGGCATTAGGCACATTGGGGGTGATAGCCGTTGTAATCACTGTGGTGGGGTTTGGTATACCTGCCATAGCAATGGGTAATCATGTCATTGAGTTAATAACGTACTTTAAGTTAGCGCTACTCCTTTTTGTAACTTACATAGGATGGTATATAATAGAATATATCGTAAGTTTCAGATGGGGAAGCGGAAGTGCACTTGGACTAGGAATCACAGGAAGTCTACTAAGTGCGATTCTGGCATTTGACCTAGGAAATGGGATCTGGCAGGTGACACCTTGCGCATGGGGAACGAGGCTAGTAGGCTATGCCTTTGGTATGACACAGACTCATGCAGATCAGGCGGTACGTGTTTTATTTGAACAAGGAGTAGGCTACATGCTCATTATCAGTTTGTTACTTTTTATTCTTTTTGCATTTTGGAGTGAGAGATGGCAAGGTGAGGGGAGCCCGGATGAATAGTATAGAGGAGTGAAGGGATATGCACAAGATACTCGTTATTGATGATGATGTAGAGATTTGTAGGCTGATAGAAAGAGCACTTACCAAGGATGGGTATGAAGTGAGTGTCAGACATAATGTAGTGGACATAGACATACAGCAGCTCAAGTTGTATCAATTGGTCTTGTTGGATGTGATGATGCCAGGGATCGATGGCTTTGCTTTTTGCAAAGCGTTTCGCAAAAAAGTGGACTGCCCCATCTTATTTATTACAGCCAAGACGATGGAAAAGGACTTGATAGAGGGGTTTGCTGTAGGTGGTGATGACTATATCAAAAAGCCATTTACTTTAGCAGAGTTAAGAGCGAGAGTAAAGGCGCACATCAGGCGTGACCACAGGGAGTATCATCAGAGGATCTTGTATCAAAATTTTTGCTTTGACCTTTCAGAAAAGCAACTCTCTATTCAAGAGCAAAGCATATCCCTTACAAAAAGCGAATATGAAATCTGTGAGTTTTTGGTAAGGAATAAAGGACAAGTGTTTTCAATCGAACGGATCTTAGAAAATGTATTAGGGCTAGATTGTGAGAGCAATAGTAGTGCAATCCGTGAGCATATCAAAAATATCAGAGCGAAAATAGGAAAATACAGTGAATGTCCTATCAAAACGGTATGGGGGATTGGGTACAAATGGGATTAAGAAAACAATATCAGGTCAAGTTATCGGGTTTGTTCATAGGGTATCTTTTTAATTTGTTAGTGTGGAGCGGCATATTCTTAGGGATTTATATCTTCTTTTTTAGCATGGCAACTGAAAGTGGTGTGATTTTACCTGCTAACTATGTAGAGCACATGGTCAAGCAAAATAAAGCGGCCATTAGCGTGAGTGAACCATTAGATCGGCAGCTCATTCCATCTACCTGTAAAGTGGGCTTATTTAATAAGGATTATCAGTATGTAACAGGAGAGTTTGATGCACAAACAGTAGAGGATGCGGCGCTTTTTTTGAGACAATCAAATAGGTACCATCCTAACTTTTTGATGATAGAACGTGAAAATGGCTTTTGTGTGATTCAATATGAGATAGGTGCAAGGTTCGCATCACCTGTACTCGATAAGCTGTTTCCTAAGTTGGAACTGACCTTGATTATGAGTTTCTTTCTATTATTTCTCCTACTTGTGATCCTCATCGCTTGGTTATTCGCAAAGCGGTTAAAGAAAGAATTATTACCTGTTGTGGAGGCTACGCAGCAAATCAAGGAAAAGAATCTTGCATTTGAATTAAGTGTTTCGCACATACAAGAGTTCAATGAAGTGGTTCATGCGATTGAGGATATGAAAGGTGCTTTGGCACAATCGCTCAAAAAAGAGTGGGAAACGGAAGAAAGAAGAAAGTTGCATATTGCAACATTGGCGCATGATCTCAAGACGCCACTTACGATTATTAAAGGAAATGCAGAGCTATTAATAGAAGAAGAGCTATCGCCTGAGATGAAAGAGAGTGTAGAAAGCATAGAGAAAAGCAGTAATCAAATCGCGCAGTATATTACTTTATTAATTGAAGCAACCAAAGATGATGAGCAATTGGCGATGAAGAAAGAAAAGGTCAAACTAGAAGACTTTGCAAGAGCACTTACTAGACAGGTGCAGGGACTTTGCAAAAGTTATCAAGTGGCACTCACCGAAGAAGTGGACATCCATTCGCAATATCTGATTGGGATAGATCAGCAAAGTGTTTTGCGTGCAGTGATGAATGTCGTTGTGAATGCAATCGAGCATACCCAGGAGCGGATTAAACTACAAGTCATAGCAAAAGGAAATACGTTGATGATTCAGGTAGAAGATTTTGGCCCTGGC
Organism: Cellulosilyticaceae bacterium; assembly: GCA_051650265.1. GTDB lineage: Bacteria > Bacillota > Clostridia > Lachnospirales > Cellulosilyticaceae > JBOFEH01. The sequence continues at coordinate 4,333 of JBOFIR010000254.1, read as the reverse complement.
TTCACAGAGGAGGCACTCAAATATGCTTGCAACCAATTCTTCACTCAGAATACTGCACGGACAGGATCACATTATGGTTTGGGGTTATATATAACAAAGCAAGTGGTTCAAGGACACCGAGGAACAGTAGTTTATGAAAATAAAGAAGATAGCAAAGGTGCATTGATTACGATCACTCTTCCAGTAAAGGATTGTGAATAGATCGCTAGGGTAAATTAAGGCTGTAGCAAAAATTTGATAGAATAAATTTAAATTAATGGACAACTTTTAAATGATATATATAATTAAAATACAGAAAAATAGGACAATAGTCCTATTCAAAAGGGACATGAGGGTTATTGAAAAAAGTATGAAGAATTTGTAAAATCAATATGAACAAATGAAATAAATAGGCAAAGCAAGGGAAATCTTGTGACGCAAAGCTATAGGGGTTAAGGCGTAGAGCTATACCAGCCAGTTGCTAGAAGTTGAATAGACTTTTACGATGTAAGCGGATTTTTGCGTCCTATCTATTTTATAACACACTTATATAATAGGGAGGAATACAAATGAAGAAGATGACAAAGAAAGTGATGGCATTAGGATTATGTATTGTGAGTATGGGAGGGACTGTTGTTCCAGTTATGGCAGCACCAACAAGTGTGCAGCAAAGTATAGGAACAGTTATTCCTAGCAAAACAATGGTAACTTATTCTGCATTAGTTGCTGGAGATGGCGCAGTCAATATCAATTTTGATTTACAGGGTGTAAAGTTAACAACAAGTGACCCTTATAAATTTAGTGATAATCTTACTCAAAACTACGATATCTGCATCTCAGAGGGAACATCTTATACAAAAGATAGTTTCTCAATTAATGTAAACTGGTCAAATCCTGGCGTTGAATATGTAGGAGATTGGGTAATAAACATTAATGGTTCAATGTTTACAGATGGTCAAGATAGACAAATCGTGATCAAAGTTCTGAATGACTTAGGACAAGTTGGGGCACCAAAAATCAAAACAAATGTAGATCAAGGTGTGACAAGACAACAACTAACACAAGGCTTTGACTTAGAGATGGAGATGACAGGTGCCAAGTTCAATACAACTTGTTTTGGCAACTATATTCGTCAAAGTATGATGAATAGCTGTGGTATTAGAGGGTTATATCCTGTAGCATACTGCAATGCACTTCAGCCAAACAAAGTGAAGCTCAGAGTACAAGCGCCAAATGGTGTAGAGTCTTGGAGAACACATTTTGAGTTCAAAATTGAAGGAAATGCAACCAATTCACCAGTACCAATCACTGTTAGAATTCCAATTATTAAATAAATAAAGATAAAATCATAAAGGACCTCGAGTAAATACGAGGTCTTTTTTGTATTGTCGGAAAATTATTTTATATTAAAGTGAAACTACTTTACTTGTCGTAGTAGTTATGCTAGAATTACTACGACAGAAGTACTACATCTATCGTAGTAGAACGTGAGGAGGATGCAGAGATGATTAGTAGCGATGTGATTCGTGGGTATAACGACACCATCATTTTGTTTCTTTTATTAGAAAAAGACTCGTATGGTTATGAGATCTCAAAGGATATTCGTACATTGACGGATGAGCAGTATATTATGAAAGAAACAACGCTTTATTCTGCTTTTAGCCGGCTAGAGAAAAATGGCTATATTGCTTCTTATCCAGGGGATGAGAGCTTGGGCAAAAGACGGACGTATTTTCGGATTACAAAAGAGGGGCATGCCTACTACAAAGAAAAATGTAGAGAGTGGGCGCTTACAAAAAATGTTATTAATAGGTTTGTAAAGGAGTTTGATGGGGATGGAGACTATTAAAAGTTATTTAAACAATGTATTTAGTGCGTTACCTGAAACAGCTGCAGTTTTAGAATTAAAGAGTGAACTTTTAAATAATATGCTGGATAAATATGAGGAATTAAAAGCCAATGGAAAGACAGAAAATGAAGCAATCGGGATTGTGATTTCTGAGTTTGGAAACATTGATGAATTAGTACAGGAGATGGATCTTGCGCTTGATCATCACAATAAAGATGAGATAAGCCATGCTATTACAGTGGATGGGCCAAGTATCAGTTTAGAAGAGGCAAATCAATTTATTGACTTAAAAGAGAAGATGTCTCGTTTAATTGGGGGAGGGGTAACACTCATTCTTATAGGTGTATTACTACTGGTTGGACTGTCTACACTTATTGAAAACCAGTTGATTTTGCAAACAGCTTCAAGTGATGTGACAGGTGTTTTTCCAGTAGTTATTTTCTTTTTATGTCTTGCGCCTGCAGTCGCATTGTTTGTCTTTTCAGGGAGCAAGTTGGCGCCTTATGGATTCATTGAAACAGGTGCGTTTGAGTTAGATGCAGCGACTAAGACAGTACTCAATCAGAAGTATAAGGAATCGAGGTCACATGGCCAACGCAATACGATCATAGGTGTGACATTGTGTGTACTTTCACCTTTGATGGTGATCATTGGTTCTCTGTGGGGAGACATGGGATCTACCTTTGGGGTATGCATGTTACTACTTCTTATCGCTGTAGCAACCAACTTTTTGATTCGTACAAGTGCGGTTACCGAGAGCTACAAAAAACTTTTGAAGTTAGAGGAATTTAGCCCAGCGGAAAAACAACAAAATAAAATGATTGGTGTGGTGGCAAGTATTGTGTGGCCTGTGGCAACCTGTATTTTCTTAATAGCAGGTTTGGTATTTGGGTTATGGGGTATTTGCTGGATCGTATTCCCGATTGTAGGTATTTTATTTGGTGGGTTCTGTGCAGTGTACAAGAGCCACTATAGCTAGTAGAAACGAACCTAGATTCATGAGAATAAAGGATCTATGGTATAATAACAAAAGACTTGAATAAAAAACTTGGAGGTTTTACAAATGGACAATAATGATCTATTGATTAGATTGAGATATGCACTAGATATAAAAGATGCGCAGATGGTAGAGGTATTTAAACTAGGTGGGATGGAGCTTACTGAGGAGCAAGTGAGAAAACTTCTGATCAAATCTGTAGACATTGAGGGATTCAGACTTGATTCCCAGGTAGAAAAGAATATGCCTTGTGATAACCGTACACTCGAGTTATTTTTAAATGGCCTGATTATCTTTAAGAGAGGGCAACAAGAGCCAAAGCCAGGGCAAACTGAAACACCATTATTAAGCACACCAAATAGTAAGAATATGAATAATATCTTACTCAAAAAATTAAAGATAGCATTAGAGCTAACGAGTGAAGATGTACTCGCTATCTTAGCACAGGCAGGCATTGTGATCACTAAAGGAGAACTCAGTGCAGTACTTAGAAAAGAGGGGCATAAGAACTACAAGGTATGTGGTGATAGATATGCTAGAAACTTCTTGAAGGGATTGGCACTCAAAAATAGAGGATAAGAGTACAAAAGAAAGCAGGTGGGTTTTGAGTCAATTACTAATTATTGAAGATGATCAGGCGTTATCTCATGGGATTGCACTTGCATTACAGAATACAGATATGCAGATCGCACAGTGTTATGATCTGACTACGGCAAGGATAAGGTTATCAGAAGCGTCGTTTGACCTTATCATCCTTGATCTCAATCTCCCCGATGGCAATGGACTGGATTTATTAAGAGAGATTAAGCAGAAGATGTCACTACCTGTGATACTGCTGACTGCAAATGATATGGAGACAGACATTGTACTAGGGCTAGAGATGGGGGCAGATGATTATATCACCAAGCCATTTAGTCTGGCAGTACTTCGCGCGCGGGTCAATACACAGCTTAGAAGACGTCATGCTACAGTGAATCAGTGTTTTAGACAGGATGGATTATGCTTGGACTTCGAGCAGATGACTTATTTGAAGCACGAGAGCGCCATTGACCTGAGCAAGACAGAGCAGAGGCTTCTGCGCCTATTGGTTGAAAATAAAGGAATCACCTTATCACGGAGTAAGTTGATTGATCGCATTTGGACAGATGTCGCGGCATATGTAGATGAGAATGCACTATCAGTCACGATCAAAAGACTGAGAGATAAGTTAGAAGATAATCCTTCTCAACCACACTATATCAAAACGGTATATGGTGTTGGCTATGTATGGGAGGTATAAGGATGGGGTTATTACGAACGCATAAGATTATAGGGCGGCTCAATCAGATGATAGACAATGCGATAGAGGGAAGGCCTATAGAAAATGGCTTTGACGAGACCAAGATGTCGGCACTTGAAACCAAACTGTCCCATTACCTTGCGGCAAATAGTACGACAAAGAAACAACTTGAGGATGATCAGGCCAAGGTTCACGAATTGCTATCAGATATTTCTCATCAGACCAAGAC
>JBOFIR010000253.1:0-4325 GCA_051650265.1 Cellulosilyticaceae bacterium | reverse complement strand
TAGCATCAAATTGAGTGTGCGACTTTGAGTCACAAAGAAAGCAGTACCTATTACGATGATCGGCCCCAATAAACGAATTATCTCCCAATTTGCACCTGCTAAACTTCCCATCGTCCAAAAGGATATGGTCTTTATCCCTTCCAAATCTGACGCAAAGTACACAATCGCATTAGAAAATGCAGAGCATACTGAACTCAGTGCCATACCTGCAAGTAATAATTTAGTTGAATTCGCTCTTCCTCCTATATTGGATACAACCTGAACCAAAATAGATATCACAAATGCCCCTATAAACGCACATACACTCACACCATTTGGCCCAAACACCACACCAATCCCTAATAACACACCCGCAGTAGCCCCTAATGAGGCCCCTGAAGAAACCCCTAAAATATAAGGGTCTGCTAAAGGGTTCTTTACAATCGCCTGCATGATTATCCCTACTAGTGATAATCCTACTCCAACTAATCCAGCAAGCACTGTTCTCGGAAATCTCATCAGCCATACAACATCATGGATAGGCCCTGTGCCATATAAGCTGGCATCACCTTTCCCAAAAATCTTATAGCCTATGACACCTATCACATCTCTAATCTCTAGTTTGACCGTCCCCACACTAATTGCAATAACAATCATGCAACACAGTACCATCAATAGGATTGTATAAATACTCATGTATTTGCTTGCCTCTACATGTTTCCTCATCTAATCTTCCTCTCTAATACTCAGGATAAAGACCCTCTGCAATCGTTTTGATCCCCTCCAGTGTGCGAACGCCACTTGCATACATATCTCCTAGCATCAGCGGGTAGACACGCTTATTTTTCACAGCATCTAAACTTGCTAAAGACTCATCTTTTAGGATTTTATCTAAACATGCTTGTTTCACAACTTCAGGATTATCTCCACTATAGGCCATATACACGACAAAAATAACATTTGGATTGCTCTTTACTAGCCCTTCCTTACTTGTGGACTTTTCTTCTGGTAAACTTAGCGCTGCACCTAATTGACTAATCATATCTCCAGCTAATGTTGCAGCTCCATAATTTGTTATCGTATCCTTAGCAAATTCTACTACCATAACAGATTGCATCTCTTCTGATTTAACAGTTGTAACGACATCTGCAATCGCCTTTTGCATTACATCTACAATCCCTTGAGCCTTCTCTTCTACATTAAATATCTTCCCTAAATTAAGGATATCTGTATATTCATTTTCTAATGTACGCCCATGCCCACCTGCACGTGTATTGGTATTGATATATGTATTGGTATTCCTTTCAATCCAATACGCTATATCCCCTAGCTTTTTATCACTAAAAAGTGAGCCCCATGACAAAATCATATCTGGTTGAAGCATCGTCACCGCTTCTTTTGTCGGTGCAAAAGTCTCTTCTTGATAGTTCATCTTTGCAAAGGCTTCCTGCCATTCCTCCTGAATCGGATTATCTAAACCATAACTCGCTATGACTCTATCTTCTAATCCTAATGCAATCATCGTTTCAATGGACCCTTGATAGACTGGCACAACCTTTTCAGGTGCTTGATCGTAGATTGTCGTCATTTCTTCCCCTACAAAATTATAGGTGGTAATCGTAACTGGATAATGATTGGATACTTCCTCGGCACCTGTTTGCTGCTGAACTTCATCAGGTGCAACCTGATTCCCCACTGCTTGTTGACTTGTGCACCCTGTTAAAACAATTTGACTTAATAAAAATATCCCTAGCATTTTGCTCCATTTTTTCATATTTATCGCTCCTTATCCATCATTTAAAATTCACCAAATAAGTAAATCCCCTATAAAGCTTTTATTAAAGCCTCATAGGGGATTATCATTTTATACATCACAAAAAAATCATACTACTCATATACAAGTATTATGTCCATGTTGTACCCCCTGACCTCGAAGAGTTTATCTATCCTTCTGGATAGATCGTACATCCTGTTATGCCTGTGTATTCTGACTTAAACCTCATCGCTAAACCTCTCGCCTTCCCAGAATTACTTCCAGTGACTGAGCAAATGCTCGTGAAAAGTCGCTCCGTTATTACAGCAGCGTTCCTGTGTGGGAATTGCACCCAACTTCCTGTGAGACCTCTATATGAAATCACACCAATCTCAGCATAATTTTATTTAATTTTCAAACTAATACTACCAAACTCACTGCCTCTTGTCAATCCTATGCTTGGTCCTATTTCTTTAGCTTTTATTACCTTATTTCTTCAGGTTTATTTTAATAATTCACCTAAATAAACTTCTTTGTTCCCTTTTCCCATACATCCTATCGTTTGTTCTAAAACTTTAGCTTCTGCTCCAAAAGCACCATGTTCATCACTTCCTACAGTGACCAATAGTCCATAAGTCTTGCAAAATGCTATGCAAGTTTCTGTTAGCATCTGGCTATGCGTAGGATAATAGCACTCTATCCCCTGTATCCCTTGCTTTCTAAGTGCTTCTAATTCATCCCAAAGGGATTCTCTACTTAGTTCCTTATAATACTCCGCTGGATGAGCTAATACACTTTTGCCTCCTGCTTGCTGAATCGCTTCACAGAGCACCTCTACTGCCGGAAAATCATAGTTTGCAAAGTCACAGTCTAATGCTTTATAGTACTTAAATCCCTCAAACAACTTGTTTGTCACACCTCGTTCTAATAAATAATGAATACCTTTCCAACCGCCTAAACATCTATCATATTCATAACTTTCATAGTCCTCTAAAGAAACACTTGTCTCTTCTCTCGCTAACTTCGCCACCAAATCTACACTCATTTGTTGCATTTGATCATAAGCTTGTTTTATAAGCTCCATGAGCTCCTTAGTTTCTTCAAATCCATAGGCCAATACATGGAATACCTTACCTTCATATTTACAATTTATTTCTACACCTTTTATCGGGATAATGCCTTCTTGCTTTGCACTTTTTTCAAATGCTTCCCATCCCTCTAGTGTATTATGATCAGAAATCGCTAATACTTCTACCTTTCTCTCCTTCGCAAGCTTTACAACATCCTCTGGTGAGAATGTCCCATCTGAAAAATACGTGTGTATATGTAAATCAATTGACATCTTTGTTCTCCTTTTTTTCTCTAGCTCATTATTCATTTTATGCTCTTTTATTGTATCATATGGCTTCAATGTGTTTACTCAGTAATAATTTCCAAAATATTCAATTAATTATATCCACTTGTCTCTTTCAATGGTAAACTATTAATCATACCTATATCCTTAATACAGAGGTGAGAAGATGAGTCAATATAGTATTCCATTTGTAGATTTAAATGATCGCAAAGATTTACAAACCATCGTAGATAGGGAAGTTGGGGTTTACCTGGGTCACCCTACTACAGTCTTGTTAGAAGATCAAAAAACACTATGGGTTGTTTATCCCAAAGGACATGGCAGTGGAGAAGTCATTTTAAAGAAAAGTGAGGACGCTGGAAAGACTTGGAGTAAGCGCCTAGATACTCCTGCGACTTGGCTTGAAAGTAAGGAAACCCCTATTCTTTATCAATTTCAGAAACCTACAGGTGGTATCAGATTACTACTTGTATCAGGTATCCCTACTGAAACTGGTGGATTTAGGTTAGCTTATTCTGATAATAATGGTGAGAGTTGGTCGGAATTTAAGACCTATTATGATGACTTAAATATAATGGGAATCGTTGCTTTTGCTAGTCTTATTCAATTAAAGAAGCCCAATGGAGATTGGGATGACAGGTGGATGGGATTATACCATGACGTAGATTACAGAAATTATAAGGTTATCTTAAGCTTTGATCAAGCGGGCGAGATGGTTGTCTCCAAGCCAGAACCCTATATTTTAGAAAGAGAAATTGAATCCTATGCAGGTTTATGTGAACCTTGTGCTGTTAGATCCCCAGATGGCAAACAAATTGCTATTCTCTATAGAGGCAATACAAAAGTTACTAGCTCTATGGTTATTTTTTCAGATGACGAAGGAGAAACTTGGACCTCACCAAAAGAAGTTGCAGGTGCCTTAAGAGGTGAAAGACATCAGGCCAAATACGATCATCTTTCTGGTCAATTAATCATCACCTTTAGATCTTATGGTATCCCTGAAAATCCTGATGATAGAGATTGGGTCGCTTGGATTGGTACTTATGAAGATTTAGTTCATCAAACCGAAGGCCACTATCGTATTCGATTAAAAAAGAATGTAGGAACTGTCTCCTGGAACGGTAATGATGGAGATTGTGGCTATGCTGGAATCGAACAGATCACAGATCCTAACAGTACGGAATACGGTACATTCATACTGACTTCCTACGGTCACTGGGACCCTGATGAGATCAATCA
>JBOFIR010000252.1:0-15566 GCA_051650265.1 Cellulosilyticaceae bacterium | reverse complement strand
CCAGGATCAAACTCTCAAATTAAAAGTTTGTCATCTGACATGTTTTGTACTCTTATAGTAAGTACTGACTTGTGAAGAACTATGTTCTTCTCAAGAATCAACTGGTTTTATGGTTACTATTTTATTTTCAATGTTCATTGTCATCCGAAGTTGTTTCCTGACGACTTTTACTATTCTAATGCTTTTGCCTGAAGTTGTCAACGCTTTTTTTAGAAACTTTAACATTTTTGTTTTCGTTTCTGTTTTGTGTTGTTGCCCCTCGACGTATTCCATCTTATCGCATTACCCTACAGATGTCAAGTACCTTTTACTTTTTATTCTTATATGATGCATATATTAGGACATCCCCCTCATATGTATAGATAAGGACAATCCTCCTAGAACAAATTGAAGAAGGTGTAGGTATGAAAACTAAGAAAAAGAGTAATTCAATTGATTATGAACAAATCTATCGTGTTGTCTCTATTGCGTGTATCTGTTTCTTTATATACGTGATCACAACATTTTTTTTGACACTCAGTAACTTTCTTACTGTCTTTTTGCTCTTTAGTAGTATCATCTTTTTATTATTTCATCTTTGGACAAGAAGTACCTTTTATCTTGTATGCTCTTATGTCGCCTGTATTGCTTGTATTATTTCATCCATTCTCATCTATTACATTCTGTAAAATCCGTTTAAACTGCTCACTGTTTGACACGTTCTAGCACACAGCCTATACAAGGTATACTTTATATACATACAAAATCGCCCTACTTATGCACTTATAGGTAGGGCGATTGCTACGTTGTCTTATTGCTATTATGGCAAAAATATTTGATCTAATATACCACCAAGGTGTGCGAGTAGTACCCCGAAGTTTGTAATGGGGATTCCTGCTTCATCAGCCTTTATCACGCGTGCCATAATCTGGGCCCTAGTTTGCATACACCCCCCACACTGCACAATCAATTCATACCCTTCTAATTGATCTGGGAACTGATTGCCCACCACATGCTCAAACACCACTTGATGCCCTAATCGTTTTGTCAAAAGCTGTGGTAACTTCTCTCTTGCAATGTCTCCGTGTAGCGGGTTGTGGGTACAACTTTCTGCGATAAGCACTCTCGCACCGGGTTTTAAACCCATCGCAGCATGTGCACCCTCTACATACCGTGCCAAATCACCTTTTTGCCTTGCCATTAAGATAGAAAAAGAAGTCAGCTTGACGGTCTTTGGCAATTTCTCATAGACTACTTTGAAGATTTGAGAATCTGTAATTGCCCATCTTGGTGATTGCTTTAGGCCATCTAATGCTTGATCTAGGGTTTGCGCTGTTGTCATAACAGGGATTGCTGATGCATCCAATAATTCTCTTATAATCTGTACCTGAGGTAGAATGAGCCGGCCTTTAGGTGCCTGAAGATCTTGGGGCATCACGAGTAACACATGATCACCTGCATTCATATAGTCCCCTATACAGGGTTGTTCTTTACATGTACTCAGCATTGCTACAAGTCTTTCTCTGAGCCGCGCAATCTGCTGAGGGTCTTTGGCATTGATCCGAATACGCTGCTCTGTTTCTGCTGTTACGCCAGTTTCCTCCCCTTCCCACTGGTTGATGACATATAGCAGCGGGATCCCCCTTTTTTCAATCTTAGCAATCCAACTTTTCTCACCTGCATCTAGCTTGCCATTATATAACCAAATAGCGGCATCCACTTCCTCCAGTGTCTTATGGGTTTTTGCAATACGTAGTTCTCCTAACGCTCCCTCATCATCTATTCCTGGTGTATCTACAAAAACAACAGGTCCTATCGGATGAAATTCTATACTTTTATGAACTGTATCTGTCGTTGTCCCCGGTATAGGGGAAACAATGGCTAGGTCTTGTCTCAAAATACCGTTTATCAATGTGGACTTCCCTGCATTACGTTTACCAAATAGTCCGATATGTAGTTGACTTCCTTTAGGTGTGTGATTCATTGCTTTCCCCTCTTCCTAAATTCTAAAGTCTCTTTCTCCCACTTCTATTTGACTGAGATAGTGTGTTGTAAGTTCCTTAACTTGTTCACTCGCCATAGCCTCTAAGGTTTGCCCAATCACATTTTCACTCAGACGCTTGGCCTCTTCATCCCCATAGTCTGCAATATACTCTTTCAGTGTAAGTAGTGCATTAGGTGTACAAACGTTACCGATCTGACCACTTTTGGCAAGCCTCATAAACCGTTCTCCTGTACGCCCTTGTCTATAACATGCCGTACAATAGCTTGGGATATAGCCTTCTCTCATCAAACTTTTATTGACCTCAAGTGGTGATCTGTGGTCACCTACCTCAAATTGTGGTACGCTATCTTCTAACCTATAGCCACCTACACCTGTGCAAGATCCTGCGCTCATCTGCGAAACCCCTAACTCAAGCAACGCTCTGCGCATCGTCTCATCCTCTCTTGTTGAAAGTATAATCCCTGTATAAGGCACCGCCAATCTCAGCACCGCTACAATGCGCTTGAATGCCTCATCTGGTACGATGTAGGGATATTTGTCAATATCCACTTGAGATGCAGGCCTTAATCTTGGTACCGACATGGTATGTGGACCAACACCCATATCCTTTTCTAAGCGTTCTGCATGCATCAGCATTGCAACAGTCTCGAAGCGATAATCATAGAGACCAAAGAGTACCCCTGCCCCTACATCATCAATCCCACCTTGCATTGCTCGGTGAAAAGCTGAGGTATGATAGCTATAATTATGCTTAGGACCACTGTGATGGACCTGCTCATAGGTTGGCTTGTGATAGGTCTCCTGGAACAAAATATAGGTTCCGATATCAGCTGCTTTGAGTTTCTTATAATTTTCTACAGTCGTTGCTGCAATATTGACATTCACTCTTCTAATTTGGCCATTATCAAACCGAATTTGATAGATATTGTTTAAGCATTCTAATACATATTCTATAGGGGCCTGAACAGGATCTTCCCCTAACTCCAAGGCTAGACGCTTATGCCCAAGCTGCTCTAGTGCTATAACTTCTTCTTTGAGTTCTTCCATGGTCAGCTTACGTCTTTTCATCTCTGAGTTACTGTGCTTATAACCACAATACTCACAGTTGTTCACACAGTAATCACTTACATAAAGCGGTGCAAATAATACAATGCGGTTGCCATAGATCTGTTTCTTGATGGCTTTTGCTAATGTATAAATAGCTTCTTCTAGCACCGGATCAGTAACTTGAAGGAGCACTGCTGCTTCTTGGTGAGTAAGCCCTTTTGCTTCTTTTGCCTTATCAAGAATTGCACTGACATACGCCGTATCTTGCGCATGCATCTTTGCACCACTTAACGCTGTCTCTATATAGGTTTCATCAAACCATTGATCTGCACATTCGTACCAATTCATCTCTTTTTCTATCATCTACATCCCCTACTTTCTAAACTGTGTATGATCCCCTCTGCCAAATACAGCTTCTTTTCCTTGTGTCTTCAGCCAGGCAATCAACTCTTCTTTTTCTTGTCTCAGAGTTTTTCCCTCTATGATTTCTTTAGGGTAAAGTGTATAGAGTTTTCTAAGGTGTCCCGGTTCTAGCTTTTGCATGACCACATTAGCCCCATAGCGTAAACAATGATTTTTCATTTCAGGGTCTAAGACCCCTAGAGAAGTGGTTACTGGCAACATACATTCGGGCATACGGCGCCTTACCATTGCCACAGCCATCAATGTCAGCGTAGTGCTTCCCACCTCTTCATTCCCCAGCGGTGTGGATCCATGTGGTATAAATGGTCCGATTCCTGCCATATGTACACCCAGTGTTTCTAGCAATGCAATATCATCTTCTATCATATCTATCGTCTGCCCTGGTAGCCCAATCATAAAGCCACTGCCTAGTTGATAGCCTAGTTTTTTGAGATCCTTTAGACACCTCAGGCGTGCTTCAAAACAACTATGTGGGTGTAAATTGTTGTACAATGCTGTATTGCTACATTCCTGTTTGAGCAAAAAACGATCTGTGCCAGCTTCCTTAAATGCCTCATACTCTTCATAGGAGCGCTCCCCTATACTGAGGGTAAGTGCAAAATCACCCATTTTTTTGGCTTCTTTGATGAGTGCCACAAGAAGTGACTGTGTATAATAAGGATCCTCCCCTGACTGCCATACAAAAGAACGGTATCCCAGATCATACCCTTCTTGGGTAATGTGTAAAATTTCCTCAGGCGTCAACCTAAAGCGTGTTAACATTTGGTTTTCTATGCGTAAACCACAATATAAGCAACTACATGTGCAATAATTTGAAAACTCAATAAGCCCCCTGACAAACACTTGTTTTCCAAAACAGGCTTCTGTTTTTTCAAGTGCTTCTTTTCGTAGCGGCTCAAAAGCCTCTAAAGATCCCTTAAGCATCCTTCACCTACTTTTTCGTAATCGCAGATTTGACAGTTACACCAGCAATACGGCCAAGCTTGCCTGTCATACTGCTGAGCTGATCCATATTGCCATCAACAATGAGTGATATAATAGAAAGCCCTTTTTCTTTATACGGAACACCCATTCGCCCTACAATAACCTCGGCATGCTCGTGCAAAATATGATTCACTAGAGGTGCTGCTTCTAATGACTCTATTACAATCCCCACAACACCGACTCTTGTCTCCAATAATTTCCCCTCCTTCTTCGCCCTCTCCTCTTGGTTTTTCCCAAACAAAAAAAGCCCCCCGCAATCATGCAGAGGGGCATACTCATCCAAAACACCAATAACTTTTGATGTTATAGGCGCCTAATAGGTCTGTGTTTGTTCCTTTGCCTGTTGCTTAGAAATCTCCTCGCAAAAGGGATGGATTGAATTTGACGATATTTACAGAATATACTATAAAAATCGATATATTCTTATCATATACCTATTGATGTGTGTATTCAACTATTTTTTATAACGTGTGACATAGCCACACCTTTGGCACAAAGCTTCTACCGCCTGACGGTTTGAAAACCCTTCATAAAGTGCCTGTGCACGTGGGCTCTCCAAAATCTGTTGGAGGGGTGTATCGAAAACATTACCTAACTCAATGCTCCCCTCACTATCCAGGCAGCATGGCACAACTGTGCCATCTACAAGTATTCCCATCTGATCACGGAGCCCATAGCAGAATGCCTCCGTGCTAATCACATCACGTGACAAATCTGGCCATTCAAACCGTTCTGCCATATTCAGATAGACGCGATTCATTAATTTAAAACTCGGTTTTTGTGCCAGCGCCTCTTCTAATGAAGTCGCCACATCAAAACCTTCTTCTAATGTTTTAAGAATATAGCCATTAAGTGCATTGTCGCCCCTTAGCTCCGCCTGATCTTTGTTCCACAGACGTAAGCTACAAATCACACCTTTTGCACTTGCCTCTTTTGCAAAAGCTATAATCTCTCGGATATAGCCTTCCAGTGTGATACCATTTTCATTCGCCTCAAAGCTATGCAATGAAATATTAATTTGTCTTACACGTCCCTCTTGAAGTAACAGGTCTTTGACACGATGCAGCAAGGTGCCATTAGTTGTCAAATTTACACGAAGCTGGGATGCCTTCGCAAGTTCAAGAAACGCTTCCAACTCAGGATGCGCTGTAGGTTCCCCCATCAGATGCAAGTAAATATAGTCTGTATAGGGTTTAACCTCGCCTAGCACCTTTTCAAATTGCTCATAAGTCATACGGCCAGGTGTTCTTGCCAACTTTGGGCAAAAACTACAACTGAGATTGCAGCGATTGCTAATCTCAATATAGACTTTCTTAAATCGCTTCATGTTGTCATATCTCCTTTAATGTCTATGCTTCTAAATACTGCTTCAACGCTTCATAACGCGCCGCTGCCTCCCTATACCCTTGCTCATAAAGTCCTCTAAGCTTTTGGGGATTATTTTCAAAACGTCCTACTTCCAGCGGCTGCAATGGCCGAATGACAAAACACTCCCCTTTTGCCTCTAACTGGCGAATCGTCACAAGGGTCTCATTATAGCGTGTGTGTCTCTTACCCATAGCCTCTGCCAATGCTGGATACGCTTTGTAGCGCTGTTTCACCAAAGGCAAGATAGATGTCTTCTTTTTCTCATACCCATCATGACGCGTCAGTACAATCACATGCTTCTTATTGCCATCTGCTATGGACTGGCCTATCGGAATAGGATCTGCAATCCCGCCATCAAGTAACGCCATCCCCTCATAATGTACAATAGGTGCTAAAAGTGGTAGTGAACTAGATGCTTTGAGTGTATCGTAACCCTCTTTTCTAAAATCATTGATTGTATGATAAACTGCCTGTCCCGTATTGCAATCTGTGGTACCTACTTTGAAAACTGTTTTTGACTGTGCAAACGTTTCATAATCAAAAGGCTCTAGGTCATTAGGGATCTTATCAAAAAGCATCTCCATCCCAAATAGTGAACCTGTTTTTAACAAATTGCCTATACTTATATACCGCTTATCCTTGGCATAAGTTGTATTAATTCTGAGATTTCTCTCATACTGCATGGACACATAAGATGCCCCCTGACATGCGCCCGCTGACACACCTACACAATAAGGAAATACCACTTGCTTCTCAAGTAATAGATCTAATACACCTGCCGTATAACTCCCTCTCATACCGCCGCCTTCTAGCACTAACCCTTGCATCCCATCATCTCCTACATATATTTTCTAAATCCTAAAGCACCTTCTTCTGTATAGCCAAGACGTTCATACATACGGTGTGCCGTATGTCTTGTTGGTCCTGATACAAGATAAATATAATGGCATGATCTTTCCTTTGCCACCTCTTCTATGCACTTAAAGAGATTTTTACCAATTCCATAACCTCTATACCCCTCTGCCACTGCGACATTTTCAATTGTCATAAAGGCTTTACACTGAGAAATCATATCATGACAGGTAACACCCATGAGTGTCCCTACAATTTTATTATCGACTTCTGCACCTAATAGTACATATGCAGGATTTTCTGCAATCAGTGCAAAGGTTTTTTCCATATACTCAAGGTCGCTCACTTCACCTGTAAGTACCGCATAAAGCGCCGACAAATCTTTCAAATCTTTTTTTTCAATACGTCTAATACAAACTTCTTTATTCATTCTACACCTCTCTTGTTGTAATCTATTGAAGTAACACTTTATTTTAGCATATTTTCTGTGCAATTACTTAAACTCTAATTTATTTTGAGGGATAAATATGTTAAAATAATGAACAGAAATAATTTTATTATATATTCAAACTATTAGGGGGATATTTTATGGAATTTTATATTTCAGTGGACTGCACACCACTTTGTAGCATTACAAAAACCACAACCAGTTCACGTGCTGCATCAATTTTAAAAGATTACCTCGCTCGCATTACTTCTGCTTCTTTCAAAGTAACTTCTGCCCTCACACCACTTTCCTCAATTCAGTTTACTGAAAGTAGTGACTATGGCACAGATGGCTTTGGCTATGAAGTAGTAGGCAACAAACTCATTATCAAAGCTGCTGAAGAAAAATCCTTTGTCTATGCAGTCTATGACCTACTCGAACGTGTGATTGGCTGCCGTTATTTTACAGAAGATGCTGAATACGTACCTACAAGTGATACCTTAACAATTGATGTTGCACCTTATCACTTTGTACCATCTATTGATTACCGTGAAATTTATTACAAAGGATTTGAAACAACCAGCTTTGCAGAAAAACATAAAGCTGCAACGAGCAAAACTCATGAAGGTTGGGGCTTTTGGTGTCATTCATTTGGTGATCTCTTGCCAAGCAAGACTTACTTTGAGTCACACCCTGAATACTTCGCACTACTCAATGGCGAACGCCATCCCCAGGGTGAACCTTGCCTAAGCAACCCTGAAGTGCGCCGAATTATGATTGAAAATCTCAGACACTTCATGGATGAAAAGCCTGAGTGCCGCTTCTGGTCTGTGAGTCAAAACGACGATAATAACTTCTGTACTTGTGATGCATGTAAGGCCATCGATGACCATGACGAAAGTCAAATGGGAAGCGTCCTTAATTTTGTCAATGAAGTGGCAAGTCTCTTCCCTGATAAGGTCATCTCTACTCTTTCTTACTGGTACACACGCAAACCACCAAAACATACGCGTCCAGCCAGCAATGTACATATCATGACATGCAATATCGAAGCTGCACGAGGACTCCCAATCGCGACCGATCCTCAGTGCCGTGAAAGCAAGGAAGAACTTGAATTTTGGGCAAGTATCTCTGATAACGTTTCTCTTTGGGATTATAACATTCAATTCCGCAACCTTGTAAGCCCATTCCCAAACCTTCGCACACTTGCACCTAATATGCAATTCTTTGTGAAGAATAATGTAAAGCTCCTCTTTAGCCAATGTAATCGTGAGATTGGTGGGGAATTTTCAGAACTAAGAGGCTACCTCCTCGCAAAACTCGCTTGGGATCCCTACTGTAATATCAACTACCATATGGAAGATTTCTGCAAAGGTTACTATGGCGATGCAGCACCTTATATTCTTGAATACATCAAGCAAATACATGATGTGGCAGAAACAAGTCATCCACGTCTAGATATTTTTGGCGGCCCAGAAGATGCCAGAAATACCTATCTGACAGAATCGCTCTGGAACAACTATGAGACACTCTTTACACAAGCCGAAGCTGCTGTGGCCAATCACAAAGACCTACTCCTACGCGTTCAGACTGCTCATCTACCAATCCACTATGCAGGAATTGTTCTCAAATATGGTACTGTAGACGTACAAAATACACACATTATCAATTTTGCGAAAACTGCACGTGCAACTAAGCTTCATATGGTAGAAGAATGGAAAATCACCGTTGATCAATTTGTCACTGATGCTTTATGCCTCCTATAGAAGAGCCTCCGGGCTCTTTTTTTTGCACCATCACTTAGGTTGTATCATAAAATATAGTAACTCCTTATACAGGTAGGTTGATACTATGAAGAAATATCTCTTTCAATTTTTAGCTTGGGTTGGCCTGCTCCTTACCGTCATTTGTCTTAATCTCTCTTCCCCACTTGAACTTCCCGATGACCTTATTCCAGCAGGTAACATTTCTTCACCCTCCTCCGTCTCCACCACTTATGTTTCTCAGCTCACAAGCAAGCCACTTTTTACGTCCCAGTACAACACAGGTAACTACTCCACCAACAACTGCGCACCTACATCCCTGTATATGATACTCAGATGGTTAGGGCAATCACCACCGCCTATAGCAGAACTTCGCATGCAGCTCACAAAAGGTTCTGGCTGGGTCTATACCAATGAAATAGAGGATTATCTCTCTACCAATCATATTTCCTATCAATCTTTGTATCTCAATGATGTCACTACACTTAAGACTGCACTTGATCAAGGCATCCTCCTTCTCTGTATGGATATTTCCCAAATCACCCCAGAAGAAAAACTCACCCCACCAAATGATCTCCCCCCACTCCTTAGACCCTTAGAAGTTGGCAAAGAATCTACCTCAGGCACAGGGCACTTCATTGTGGCAACCGGTTATTTAGTACAAGGTACGACCACTTATATTGAAACCTTAGATCCCCTTAACTCAGGTGTCCGCTACTATAAAATAGATGAACTATTTCAAGCCACATCTAGCTGGTATCCTTACGTTTACCTTTTTACAACTCCCCAATAATAGGGACCATTCCCCCTATAATGAGGACTTGCCGCCCCCCTAACAGCTTGATATGATAATTTTATCTTATTTATTTTCTAATCCAATAACCATTCGTATCAGGGGGTATTCTTATGAAAAAACTACTTATTATACTTTTTTCAATGAGCACGTTAACCATTTCTTTGCTCTTCTTCATTACACGTACCACAACGACTATTCTAGACGATACGGTACCCGGTGGGAGCATCTCTATACAATCTTCCGGATCTACTACCTACGTCACACATCTTGATAGCACACCCATTTTCACAGCGCAAGCATCTACTGGTGTCTATGCATCCACCAACTGCGCACCCACTTCTCTTTTCATGGTGCTCAAATGGCTTGGACAAACGCCGTCTTCCGTTTCACAGCTTCGCAATGAACTCACGGGCAATTCCGGTTGGATTTATACCCCTGAAATAGAAAACTATCTAAGTAATAAGGAAATTCCTTATCAGACCATCTATCTTGGCAGCACCTCTACATTTATCAATACACTTAATGACGGGATTCTATTGGTATGTCTTGATATCTCAAAAATTTCACCAGCAGCTTCACTTACACCCCCTACAAATCTTTCCCCCCTACTCAAAGAACTTCCTGTAGGTAAAGAATCTTCATCAGGCACAGGGCACTTTGTTGTTGCTACGGGGTACTTTATCCAAGACGGTGTCACCTATATTGAAATGCTTGATCCCCTCAACTCAGGAATTCGCTATTACCAATTAGATGAACTCTTTCAGTCAGTAAAAGACTGGTACAACTATCTCTATCTTTTTACAAAATAAATAGAACTGTACTCGTGTAATCCTGTGCCCCCTACACACACAAATGAGGTAGACGACACGCTCTAATGCGTTGTCATCTACCTCATTTTGTTTAACCTTTTACGATAATTTGATCTGCGAAGATAAAATAATTATGACGTTTTGCAAATACTTTCACATAACGTCCCTTTGCATGTGCAGTTGTCACCACATCTTTTGTTTCAAGATCTGGTTCTCCACAATGATCAAATACTTCTTGCTTATCAAAGACTTCAAACTGCTCACCGTCTTCAGATACACTATATTCTACATAGTCTGGATAGCATAACCCTGTTCTTCTACTATGTAAGAATCCAATCTCAACACCTTTGATCTCACGACTTTCACCTAAATCCACCACCGCTTCTAGGGATTGAAGTGTCCCCAGCCAAGCGCCATCTACAAAGTTTGTTGTACCTTTCTTTCCATCGATAAGATCTTCAATTCCCTGACGGTTGAAAATAGTTCTTCCATCAAATACCGTAGGGCTTGTAATTCCTTTGATCTCTAAAGTATTAAAGTACTGTGCAATAGATAGGTCACTTACTGGCCTACCTTCTGCAAAGCAACGTGCTTTGACAAGCGTATCCCCTGTAATCGCTAGAGGTGATTGGTATACCATTGACGTATTAGTCGGCTCACTACCATCTAACGTATAGTAGATCTGGCCTATTTCATTGAGATTCTTCATCTCACAATAACACACTTCATCATAGCCTTTCACACGTAGCACTTCAGGCAAGAACGGTTTGATAAGCTTGATATCTTTGAGCTTTTCTTCAGCAATTACTGGCATCGCTTCAACTCGCGCATCAAAAGCCGCACCTTCTTTTAAATACATCTCTGTATAGAACTGAGTCTGATCCTTATCACCTTTCTGTGCATATTCCAGAATGATTTGATCACCTTCAGGTCTGATCCACACCTCATCTCCTACTTGTTCAAAGGTACCCGCTACAGCATGCACTTCATAAGCAAAGTTTTCATGACGACATAAGATGCACTGACTTTCAACCTTCTCAAGCGTTGGCAAGGTATTCATACGCATCATCCATTCTAGCGTTCCACCTTCTTGAAGCATTTCAAAATGCATCTGGTTTTGTGTACATACAATGCTCATTTCACGTGCTTCATTAAGTTTCCATTGTACATACCAATTTTCATCATCTTCTTGTGATAAAAATACAGGTGCCTCACCTTTTAATTTCTCACCTGTAATAGCTTCTACAAAATCAATACTTGCACGTTTTTCTTTTGTACTCCAATTATGTGTATCTAGGAGTGGCAACGCATCAAATACACTCTCATTATGTGTAATGTAATCATTTAAATAACGTGATGGGTAATCCTCATTGAACACATATAAATCACGAATAGAAAATTCTCCTTGATCCCAAAGCAAACTCATACGGTAGAAACGGCTACTATACCAAGTTGTATTTAGCCCAAACTTTTCATTCCAGTCTTTAGATGCAGTATAGGTAGTAGGTGGTGTTAAAGCATACTTTTGTTTGAACCATACAGAAGAATCCCTCAAAGATTCCACACGTACTTTATTTTCTTTACGGAGCTGGGCAAGATGTCTGATTTGCATCTCATAAGCATCACCCATAGTTCCCCATATGTAACTATTTTCTTGGCCAACCTGTGTATAACCATACCCCACTTGCTCCTCATCACTAACACAACCAAGCAACCAAGTCACCCATTTTTCATCTTGCCCAGTAATCCACGCAGGTTCTAACGTATAAATACCATCAGCCCCATCTCGAATGCCTGACTCAAAGTTGTAGATTGGGTCTGGTCCTAACAATCTAAAGATCGGGAGGTCAAGCTGCATCTCATTTGTCTGAGCAGGCATATACTCATTGACCTTACTTGGATAATAAGCCCCATTGAAATAGCCCCCCCATAAAGTAAACCCATCAATCCCACGCTGATCACGGCATAAGGCGCCTCCTACAAGTCCATATCGTGCCTTTGCATACTCAAAAGTAACGATATCCATTACCCATGAACCAATTGTTTTTGGATAGGCACCATAAACAGCTTTAAAATCTTCCATATACACATCTAATAACGCTTTACGCTCCTCTGGTAAATAAGCTAATGAATACCCTGCTTTTACATGAAGATCAATCACATCTTTACCCTTCCAAGTCACACCCGCTTTACGCGCCATTTCCTCTGTAATCTCCCACCATGCAGCCACTTCATCCTTCTCATCAATCATTGATTTGATTAGTGCTGTATAACGTTCATCCATCAACGCATCATATTTCAATGCATACGTTGCTGGTAATTGATGTTGTTTGAGTAAATCCATCTCTGATTTGAGTGTATCGAAATCCTCTTGTGTAAAAATGCCATCTTCATATGTAGATTTTCTAATAAAATGATAAATATTGACTAGCCCTTGTCTTTTCATAAATAGCTCCCTTTGTGTCATAGTTATGATATTATTAATTACTTTACATTATACTACATAATCTTATACAATAAAATATTTTTACTTTAATAAAATATTTTATTATTCATTTCTACATACTTATTGGCATAAAACAAAAGTAACCAAAGCACACACATTGGCGGATACAGTAGTAAAACTCAAAAATCCCAAATTTTATGTCAACTATAAAGGAGCCAAGGTTTCAAAATCCTTGGCTCCTTTATAATGTTCAATAACTATTGAAAGAATACTTCATTTAATTCTGCTTCGAGTGCAGCTCTTAATTCATTAATCTCTACTTCATACTTTTCTGAGCTATTCTTAGGTGTACGATCATTTACAAAACGTCCCTTATTTTCTAAGCCCCAAAAATCAGCTGTATCATTATCTAACACTTCGAATGCTTTCATATACTCATCCCAAGCCGCATCATTAATACCCACACCATCACCTATGTATCCACGACCACCACCTAAGAATCCAGCATTCATGATGGTATAAATTGATTTTTCTTTTAACATCCCATCTAATCCTTCTGATGTATCTTGATATGCAAATTTCTTAGCAAATACTGTTTCCATGTATCCTTTTACAATAGCTGTTGGTGTATCATGCCAGTTTGGATAGGCAAAGATAATATAATCTGCTTGTGTCACAAAGTCCTGCTCTGTCTTAATTTCTGGTGTTGGTTCACCTTTCCCATCTTTCGCATAGTAGAATTGCTCTGGTGCAAGTACAGGATTAAAATTCATTGTATATAAATCGCGAAGTTCAACTTCAACGCCATTGCTCTCGAAGTACTTCATAGCTGTATTCGCAAGGTCATATGCCACGCTATCTTTTCTCGGATCGCCCACTACAAATAATGCTTTTTTACTCTCTGAGTTTGTAAAACCTTTTGGTACATAAGATGCTACAAGATTTTCAGGTACGATTGAAGCTGAAGTTGTAGCATCTACTTCTGAAGCTGCTGTCATAGCATCCGCTTCCCCTTCTGTTTTTTCTGTTACCTCTTGTGCTTCTTGTGTCTGCTCTGATGATACCTCTGATGTTGCTGTTGTTGGTTGTGCACAAGCTACAAATGTTGTCGCAAGTCCTACGAGCGCAAGTGCCCCTATTAGTTTTTTACTCATATTAAAATCTCTCCTCTGATTATAATCGTCACCTAACTTCTGTATTTCTGGAGTTGCTCTAAGAAATAGCCTACTTCCTTTTTCAGTATTTCATTTTGTCTCCTGACTACTGCAATAGATACAGGCACTTGTGATAAGTCTAGCGCTATTCTTTTGAGATGACTATTCACCTCAAGATTACAATCCCATTCTAGGGTTATTCCAAAAGATGGGATTGTCTTTAGTGCCTCTTCATAAGTTTTATTTTGATGTGTCCAGATTGTCTGCCCTGCACAATCTAGTCCTAACTGACGCATCTCATAATCTAAACTAAAAATTCCCTTGAAAAAAATTTCTTTTTTAACATGAAAGAGTCCCTTCAAATCTTGAGGTTTGATCAGTGTGCGCCTACTCAAGTCCCAACGTTCACTTACCTGAATCTTAAGTGCACCTGTAAAAATCTCCTGCATACATAATGTTTTATGGCTTAAAAATTGATCTAATTTTTTATATTGGTAAGGCGTATATGGAATGATCGCCAAATCTACTTCTTCATGGCTTACTTTTTCTATACACTGTTCTATATTGCAGTATTCCAGTTCAAACTCACATTGCTTATGACTAAATACTTTACACATTTCTAAAAAAGCTGGTTCTACAATCTCACATCCACAGGTCACAATTTTCACCTTATAATCACTAATGTGATTCAAAAGTTTCTGTTCTGTTAATTGAAATTGCCTAACTACCTCTTTGGCATATTGGTAAACCTCTAAGCCTTCTTTGGTGAGCGTCACCCCACGATTATTACGATGAAACAGTTGTCTACCTATTTCTTTTTCCAAACTACTGACTTGTGCACTCAAATTGGGTTGCGAAATAAACAAGGTTCCTGCTGCTTTCGAAATACTTCCAGCCTCTACAATTTCTACGAGATATTTCAGTTGATTGAATTCCATGATGCTTGTCTCCTCAAATCGTACCTGAGCTAGCTGCTTAGAAAAGGTTTACTGTCAACATTGTATATTTTATAACAATACTTTTCAACCACCTAGCTATCCTGTTTTTTTATAACTATATGTATTTATCTATATAACCATACCTACATTTCGACCTAGACGCTTTGTCCCTTTCGAACATCTCCATATTAACCCATACAGCACCAAACTCACCTCCGTTTTATTTATGATATAACAAAAAGGCACCATCTCTAAAAGATGGTGCCTTTCAATTCATTCACAAGCTATGCTTATACATGAATAATTATTTTAAGTTAGCTTTTGCAGTTTCTACTAATGTAGCGAATGCTTTAGCATCAGCGATAGCTAAGTCTGCTAACATTTTTCTGTTCATTTCGATGTTAGCGTTTTTAAGACCATTCATGAAACGGCTGTATGATAAACCGTTCATTCTAGCTGCTGCGTTGATACGTGTGATCCATAAGCTTCTGAATTCACGTTTTCTTAATTTTCTACCTACATATGAGTAGTTTAATGATTTCATTACAGCTTGTTTTGCTGTTCTGAATTGTTTT
>JBOFIR010000251.1:0-10094 GCA_051650265.1 Cellulosilyticaceae bacterium | reverse complement strand
AAGCACTTTCTTTTGAATCCTCCATATTGGTGATGGATGAGCCAACAGCTGCACTGACAGAATCAGAAATAGAAGCGCTTTTCAAGATGATCAATCGCCTTAAAGAAAAAGGAGTAGGGATTGTCTATATCTCTCATCGTATGGAAGAGATCAAGGAGATTACAGATCGTATTACGATTATGAGAGATGGTACCTACGTGAATACGGTCAATACTAAAGAGGTAGAAATGGATGAAGTGATTCATATGATGGTGGGTCGAACAATCTATGAGACGGCCAATGAACGCAATGACACAGATAAAAATGAGGTTGTACTTGAAGTGAAAAACCTAAATAAGGGAAACGCAATCAGAGACGTGAGTTTTAAGTTACATAAGGGTGAAATCCTGGGAATAGCAGGACTAATGGGTGCGGGGAGAACAGAAGTTGCAAGGGGGATCTTTGGCGCAGATCGTATGGATTCGGGTGAGATTTTTGTTAAGGGACAAAAAGTTAGGATTTCAAAATGTGAAGATGCAGTCAATCATGGGATCGGGTATCTTTCTGAAGATAGAAAGCGCTATGGGCTGACACTTGATGAATCGGTAGAGGAAAACATTTCATTAGCATCAATCAATCAGTTTACAAATAAAGTTGGATTTACGAACTTCAAGCATATTACAGAGATTAGCAAACAATACATTGAGAAGTTAAGGATCAAAACACCTGGGTCTAAACAAAAATTAAAAAACTTATCCGGCGGCAATCAACAAAAAGTCGTTATTGCAAAATGGCTCCTTAAGAACTGTGACATTTTGATATTTGATGAGCCTACAAGAGGGATCGATGTGGGGGCTAAAAGTGAGATTTATAAATTACTCTCCGAGCTTGCACAAGAAGGGAAATCGATTATTATGATTTCCTCTGAATTACCAGAAATACTACGTATGAGTAATCGTATTCTTGTGATGTGCGAAGGCCGGATCACTGGGGAATTAGATAGGAGTCAGGCAAGCCAGGAAGAAA
This sequence comes from Cellulosilyticaceae bacterium, assembly GCA_051650265.1. GTDB lineage: Bacteria > Bacillota > Clostridia > Lachnospirales > Cellulosilyticaceae > JBOFEH01. The sequence continues at coordinate 9,089 of JBOFIR010000251.1, read as the reverse complement.
TTATGAAATATGCAACTAAGAGAGAGGTATAGGGGGGCGTATAGCAATGAAAAAGGTGATTAAAAAAGGTAATGAGGAGGCATTGGGTCTCACAAAGAAAAGGGGATTAAATGTAGCAACGATGCAGAAGTTTCTTGCATTTGGCGCATTAATCTTACTGATGGTTTTCTTTACATGCGCATCACCCTATTTCTTGACTTTTGATAATGTGGTATCCATTATGTTATCCACTTGTGTCAATGGGATTTTGGCATTAGGTATTATATTTGTCATTATTACAGGGGGCATTGATCTATCTATTGGGACAGTCATGACATTCTCATCTGTTATGGCAGGTGTTGTGATTACCAACGCAGGGATGCCTATTTGGGTGGGGATTGTGACGGCAATCTTAACAGGAACATTTTGTGGGTTGATCAGTGGGACACTTGTAGCGCGCTTGAAATTACAGCCATTCATTGCGACACTGGGTATGATGATGATGACAAAAGGTTTATCCCTTGTGGTCTCAGGAACCAAACCCATCTATTTCAGCGATACACCAGGATTTAGACAGATCACACTAGGATCAATCATCAAGTTTGGTGAAGGCGGAAAATACAGTATTCCAAACGGTATTTTCATTTTCTTAGGGATGGCGCTTATCGCAGGCATCATTCTGAATAAAACAAAGCTAGGGCGTTATAACTTTGCCATTGGAAGCAACGAAGAAGCAACAAGACTCTCAGGCGTTAACGTTCAAAAATGGAAAATAGCAATTTATGCACTGTGTGGTGCATTTGCAGGGGTAGCAGGTATGGTCATGGCTGCACGGCTTGATTCTGCCCAGCCTGCCCTTGGGCAAGGCTATGAACTCGATGCTATTGCATCTGTTGTAATCGGTGGGACCTCTATGGCAGGTGGGGAAGGAACAATTTTGGGCACAGTAATTGGTGCATTTATCATTAGTACTTTGACAAATGGCCTCAAAGTAATGGGGGTTGCCCAGGAGTGGCAAATCGTGATTACAGGTGGTGTCCTTGTCTTAGCAGTACTACTGGATCAACTGCGTAAGCGTAAGGCGCAATAATCTAAGTGTTTAACTCGTGATGAGTTAAAAAATAAAGTGAAGAATGTAAGCTTGTAGAACAAAATAGGGGGGTAAATGAAAATGAAAAAAGCATTGGTTTTAGGATTAGCAGCAATACTTACAATGGGAATAGGGGTAGGATGTGGCCAGAAGGCAACAACACCTGTCGAAAACAAAACGGAAACAACGCAAACAGCTGAAGAGACAAAAACTGAGGGTGCAGAAAAAATATATATTCCAGTCGTGTCAAAAGGGTTTCAACATCAATTCTGGCAAGCGGTGAAGCTCGGTGCAGAAAAAGCAGCAGCTGACTATGGCGTGGAGATTACCTTTGAAGGACCAGAAACAGAAGCGCAAGTGGATAAGCAACTTGATATGTTACAAACCGCTTTAGCCAAAAAGCCACAAGCAATTTGTTTGGCGGCGCTGGATTCAAAGGCAGCAACACCTTTGTTAGAAAAAGCAGAGGCAGCAGGTATTCCTGTTATTGGATTTGACTCAGGGGTAGATAGCCCTATCGTCAAAACGACTTGTGCAACCGATAACTATGCAGCAGCAGCAGAGGCTGCACGCCATCTGGCAAAGCTCATTGGAAACGAAGGGAAAGTAGGCTTGGTTGTACATGACCAAACAAGTAAAACAGGGGTAGATCGTCGTGATGGATTCGTAGAAACAATGCAAAAAGAATTCCCTAATATTGAGGTTGTTCCAGTACAATACGGTGACGGGGACCATGCAAAATCAACAGAGGCTGCTAAAGCAATTATCACAGCAAATCCAGATATTAAAGGGATGTTTGGTGCAAATGAAGGCAGTATCGTAGGGGTTATGAACGCTGCGAAAGAGCTTAACAAAACAGATATTGTAATGGTAGGATTTGACTCAGGTAAACTCTTACTTGATGGGATCAAAGAGGGCATAGTAGCAGGTGCTGTCTCTCAGGACCCAGTAGGTATTGGCTACAAAGCTGTAGAAGCTGCTTATAAAGCTTATAAAGGTGAAACAAATCCAGAATTCATCGATACAGGATTCAAATGGTATGACAAAACCAATATGGAGGATGAAGATATCAAACCTATTCTTTACGAATAAATCTTTGGGAAGCCCAAAATAACCGTATAGGGAACTAGACATGAAGTAGTAAAGGTGCAATAATAAAGTCTTAGATTAGAATACAACTAGAAAAGAGACCACAAAATGAACCTATTCAAAGATTTTATGGAAAACCTGCAAGATATGGAATATGAATTAGATAAAAAACTGAAGGATTTTACTGTTTCAGAGTTTCTAGAATTTGAAGATGAGCTGGATGACAAGGTGTTTAAAGATGCGAAGGTCATCGCTAAGCTCAAAGAATGTGGTGCAATAATAGAAATTAAGAAAGATGCCAAAACAGGTGGTACTTTCATCAAACTGAGCAATGGCAAAGAAGGGATCTTCGGCTTATAAGAGCCACCCCACGCAAAAGCCCCCAAAACTTAGAAATAGGTTTTGGGGGCTTTTGCGTGGGGCGGCTCTTTGATAAGTTGTAAGAATTTAATTTAATATGTTAAAATAGACTAATAAATACCTAAAGGGAAATCTGTGCTAATTGATCAAGAAACAAAAGGGGAATACAATTGTGACTGAGGGGGAAATAAAGATGCAAGCAAAACACACAGGGTTAGTTATTCAACCGTTTGATATGGAAATTTTACCAATACAGAAGCTTATTCTTTTTAATTTTGAGAAAGCACCCGATGAAATTTATAAGGGATTGGAATTTCAGTATATCGCATCAGCAGAGCAGCTAGCAGGGTATCGGGTGATTGCCTATAGAAATGATGATTACGTGGATCTTTATGAGGAAAAGCACCTCGTTGGTAATAGTGGCGGCTGTGAGGTGTGTGGTAAGGGGTTAAAGCATCACCGTCAGGTTTCTTTTGACGCGCCTAATTTTGAATTAACGCAAGCAGGTGTGCGGGTAGGTTTTGCTTTTAAGGATTATAAAGGGCGAGAGATCCTGATAAAGCTCGAAGAACATGCAAGGAAAAAAAGCAGACCCCTTGATTTAGTGGCACCTGTAGGTGTATCTTCTGAAAAACCAGTGACTTTTCCTGCGTTCCCTATGTATACATTTGATTTTGTCAGGAAGAGACATACTGATATTCTGATTAAAATAGGGGGAAAAAAGATGGTGCCAGACCCATTTGTCGTTCCTATGCCAAAGGATGGGCAGATGCGCTATTTTATGCGTTATGCCTATGATTGTGAGCTGGTTGAGTTTGGTAGGAGCAAAGAGCAGCTTATCAAACCAGGGGAATGTTATCATAACCAATTGAGGCAAAAGGGTTTGGTGGCCGACTTCGTGACACAAGATGGCAACTATGGCATGCGTACTTTAAAGTTTGAGCATTCACGCCACCGATTTGAAATGCAATTTCAAGAGGCTTTTCCAGATCTGTTGCGTATGAAAGATGGATGTATTGAGGGGAAGTTTTATATACATATGGATGCGTCAATGGGTTATTTTTCGGGTATTTATACAGTCAGCAAGGCAAATGAAGAAGTAACAATTGGACTGGAAGTATCCGATGGCTGGACTGTAGAGAATAAAATGTTTTTTACCAAAATGATGTTGAAGAAAGACTCAGTTTTTCGTCAATGGCCAGCGACTTATCGTTATGTGCAAGCAATTAATTTAAAGACCTATGAATCAACATCTCAATGGTCACGCATAGAAAAGGGTGTCAAGTGGGAATGGTAGGTCAAACGACACGATCATGTAGTAACTAGAGGCTATGCCTCTAGAAAGGGGGCTCTTACTTACATCTATAAGTGAGAGCCCCCTTTGGATTTTGCGGAAATAAGATCCTTACTCTGATAAGGCTTTGAAAGAGTCGAAAAAAACATGAAAAAGTAGAAAAATATATACTTATAGTTTAAAATAGAGCTATCAAATGAAATGAGAGGGCGTTTAAATATGCAGTATAAAATAGGGAGAAGTTCAAAAAGAGATAGGAAGGAAGCTATAGGAGAAGCTAGTCTTGGGTTAGTGAATCCAAAGTTTATTTTTTACTGTGCGGGGATTGAGCATTTTGAAGCGTATACTGAGGAAATCAGCAATAGGTTTCCAGAAGCAGTCTGTATGGGGGCAACGACTTTTGCGGCCTTTGATAGACAGGGGGCGCACAAAGAAACACTTATGATTTTGGGGATAGAGAGTGGCATCGAATGCTATGGGGATGTCTTGGAAGATGCGGATCGGTACCCTTTGAAGTATGTTGACCGCGTGGAAGCTTGTGTGACGAAGATGAAGGATGCGAGAAATACCATGTGCTTCGAAGTATCGAGTGCCCTAATGAGTAGTGAAGAGTTTGTTTTATCTACTTTGAACTCGGTACTAGAGAAGAAGGATATACCTATCTTTGGTGGATCAGCAGGGGACTTTGGAAAGGCAGAAAAGACGATGATTGGGTTCAATGGCAAGGTCTATGATAAAGCTTGCGCCTTTGTACTGATCAAGAATCTGAGTGGGAAAATTAGATTTTATCAAGAAAATATCTACAAACCAACGAAGCATCATTTCTTTTCTACCAAGGTAGATGTCAAAAATAGAATTGTGCATGAGTACAACAATAGACCTGCAGCAGAGGTTATGGCGGAAGCACTTGGGACTACGCTTTCCCAGTTGCCGAAGTATTTAGATAGTTATCCATTAGGACGCATCATAGGGGATAAAATGTACATTACGGCAAATCAGATGATTACAGCAAACAAGGGGATGGCCTATCATGCGAAGGTTTATAACAATTCACATATGGTACTGTTAGAACCAGATGACTACAAGGAAGTGGTCAAGTGTACTTTAGCACAAATCAAAGAAGAAGTGCCTAGACCACAATTGACATTGGTAGTACATTGTTTGGCACGATCAATTCTGTTTGAAAAAGAAGGGTACCTCAATGACTTTGCAAAAGAATTAGGTGGGACATTGGGTGAGTATGTAGGCTTTGGTGGCTATGGGGAACAACTTGGTAAGCAACACTTTAACCAGACGATGATTGTAGCAGTATTTGAATAGAGGGAGAATGACGATGAAATGGTTTAAATGGAGACGCAGTAAGGAGACAGCGCTTGTCGAAGAGCAGGAAGTATATGAGGACCGATCAGAGGTGCATGAAGATTATAAGCATATAGAATATGGGATTTTATATATCGAAAAGAAGATGGATGAATTGGTAGAGGAAGAGATTGAAGTATCAAGGTATGTTGAAGAAATTCAAGATACTTATTTTCAAGTGACTCATGTCAACGATATGATCGAGAATATGAACAATAGCTTTCATACATTTGAGGGCTATATTCATCAGATCGATGGGATCATGGATGCGTCCCAAAAGGTTGTACTTGACGCAGATGATAAGATGAGTAGCCTTGGGTTGCAGATTGAGGGAACCAGTGATCAGCTGATACATATTATGCAGAGTTTCCATATGCTAGAGGAGAATTTTAAACATATAGAGAAGTTGTCTAGTGGCATCACGGGCATTGCTACGAGTACCAATCTATTAGCTTTAAATGCATCGATAGAAGCAGCGAGAGCAGGCGATGCAGGAAAAGGCTTTGCAGTAGTGGCAAATGAGATCCGTGGACTGTCAACCTCTACGAAAGAACTTGTAGGTGGGATCGATGAGAGTATCAAGGCACTCTATCAAAGTATTGATGTTTTACGCCAGGAGATTGAGCGCTCACAGGCATCGATCACATCGAACTTGCATTATGCCAAACAAACACAAGAAGATTTTAGAGAAGTATCAAGCTGTGTCAATGAAGTCAAAGATTTTAGCAAACAGCTGATCACAGAAGTAACAGCAGTGAGCTCTGAAGTAAATGGGACAGCAGAAGGCGTGGAAAATATATCACAGGTAATCAATAGCTGTGGTGAGAAGTTGAATCTATTGGATGAGAAAATGACCAATAAATCGACGATCATATATAGCATTGTGGATTTTATACATCAACTAGAAAATATTCTGAGAGAAAGATAGAAGGCAAATTAGAAAGTAAGCTGGAATTTGCTAAAAATTTGCTCTAACAGGGAACAGCAGTTGAAGTCATTGTAAAGGCATTGGGATTAACATTAGAGCAAGTGGAGCAATTAAAAGGGGGTCAGAAGTAGGGCTTCTATGGAGTGAGCAATCTATATGAATTAACGCATCCGAATAGGCACTGCCCTTGCATCTGTAAGGGCAGTGCCTATTACGTTTTCTGAAGAAAAGAGAGATGAAATGTTGATTGAGTATTCATAATAGTGTGCGTTATGAGGTATAATGCAGTAAGGAGGTGGCCTTGTGGGTCATGAATAATTTAATCATTAATGGGGGGGATTTAGAATGGATTTGATCAGTAGATATATTGATGCAGTGGTAAGGCAGTTGCCTGAGTCAGAAAGAAAAGAAGTAGAAAAAGAAATACAGCTACTCATAGATAAGATGTTAGGAGAATATCCTGGTGAGTTATCAGAAGAGGAGAAAGTTAAGGGCGTGCTCGAAGCACTAGGGAATCCGGACGCCCTTGCAGACCGCTATAGAGGGAAGGAAAGGTATCTCATAGGACCACGCTATTTCAGCAAGTATGTCAGTGTCTTGAAGATTATTCTTTTGGCTGGATGGATAGGGATGACGGTGGTGAGTTTCATCGGGGGAATCATAGAGCAACAAGATCTTGTGACCATGATTGCAAACTATTGTGCTACTGTTTTTGAAGTCTTATTACAGGCGGCTGCATGGGTAACACTTATTTTTGCACTTTTTGAATACAAGGGTGTCAATTTAGACAAAGAATTCACTTGGTCTATCAAAGATTTGCCAGTAGCGCCTTCTTCAAAAGCGGTTATTTCCAAAGGGGAATCTGTCTTTGCCATTATGATTTCCACGATTTTTGTGAGCATCTTGTATTTTGCACCAGAGCTTATGAGTGTTCAGTATACAGCAGGGAATGGTGTGATCGGTATACCTGTTTTCAATCTGGAAGTATTAGAGCGCTACAAGTTACTTATCGTATTTGCTTTTCTAATCAATGTGTCTGTAGAAAGTCTCAAGATAGTCTGGGGGACATGGAACAAGAAAAGAGCCATTGTATATGCGTGTGCGTCTACTGTATCAAGTGCATTAATGATCGTGTTCTTTGCAGCGAGGGATCTCTGGAATAGTGAGCTTCAGCAAGCGGCTATGCACTATACAGGAAGGGGAACGGCTGTCATGACAAAGGGGATTATTTTGCTGATTGTGGTTGTGACACTCTTTGAAATAGGGGAGAGCCTGTACAAAGGATTCAAGTATAACAAATTATAAGGAGTTTTGGGGATGGGCAGAACGTTTTAATAATTAACTACTCAGTAAAATAAGGAGAAAGTTGTCATTACTTAAGTTTTTCTATATTGGTGGTAGCTTTTGTCTGAATAAATAAATCGGAAGAGCGTCTGCCAAGTTTGACACAACAACACATATACAGTGTATCTATGATATAGAGTTGACCAAGTAATAAAGGTATATCAATATCATGAAATTGACTAGAGTTTCTGGGAGTAGTAAATAACTGTATATCTGACAGTTGAGATAAGGGAGAAAGTGCATAGTCACTTAGAGAAATAATTTGAGTGCCGTTGTTTTTGGCTAATGAGACACAATCTAATATATTAGTAGAACGCCCAGAAGAGGATATCGTGAATAGGATATCCTCTTTTTTTAGGAGAGAAGCCTTCATTTTAGCGTGTGTAATATCCTCATTATAAAAGCTAGTTATGCCTATACGAAAGAAGCGACTATAGGCATAACTACTACAGATGCCGGAGAGTCCCGTGCCTACAAAGCATACAGAATTGGCATGGATAATCGCTTCGGCTGCTTGATCGATCAGGTCGGCATCTAAGATGCTAAAACTTTCATTCAAGATACTAGAAGAAAGGCTATAGATATTTTGGCAGATTTTCTTGGTAGGCGTGCCTTGGTTAAATGTAATGACATCTAAAAAGTCAAGAGAGTTACTATTGGAAGCATCTTGTTGAAGTGCTTTTTTAAATTCCTTATAACCACTAAAGCCCAAACGATTGATAAGCCGTGTAATCGTTGCATAACTCGTATTTGTTTGCAAGGCTAAGTCGTTAATAGTGAATGGTATGCGGTCTATTTAGCTGTACTGTAATTTTGAGAGTTCTAAGGGCGTTGTTGGAATTAAATGGTACAAGTGTTAAGTGTGCTTCTTGAATCTAATGAGGCGGATATATTTATTGCCAAGTAAAATATGAATCATAAAGCTTTATTGAGAGAGAGTCTTTCAAAATTGTAAGAATAATGAAAGATGCATCAATGAAGAATAAAGATATTATGTGCTAACATGATACAAGAGATGAAACAGAAAAGGAGAATCAAGAGATGAATGTACTAAGTAGCTTTACATTAAAAATGATGGCGATTATCTTTATGGCAATGGACCATATGTATACTTATATGGGGCGGGCAGGATTTAATATTCCCATATGGTTTGGGTATATCGGTAAAATAGCAGCACCGATATTCTTTTATTTAGTAGTAGAAGGTTTTTTCCATACAAGTAGCAAGAAAAATTATATCAAAAGAGTTTTTGCAATGGGAGCGCTTATGATAGGCGTAGATGTATTACTATCCATCAATAATAATATTTTCTTATCAATAGGCTGTACACTCGTGATGCTTACAGGAATAGAAAAGGCTAGGATGAGTGAAAAAGGATCGGGTGACAAAGTTAAAGGGATCGGTCTAGCAATTCTCTTTGCAATACTTGGGGTTATGACAGAAGCATATGTATTTGGGGTAGGTATGGTGTTGGTATTCTATTTCTTTAGAGATAAGAAAGTTCTGATGGCTATGGTGTATATGATGATGAGTTTATACCCGTTAGTTGGGATGATGGGGCCTGATTTTGTAGAAGCGGCAATGCTATGGGACTACCAATGGATGATGGTTTTTGCAATCATACCCATACTGCTGTATAACGGTAA